>NZ_AUNI01000016.1 GCF_000447795.1 Bacteriovorax sp. Seq25_V
CAGAACTATATGCAAGATCAGGCATAATGGAGGAGTTGTATTTAACTGAAATTACAGATGAGATTTTGGTGTTAAATCAAAAATTGAATATTTATTTTTAAAATTTAACACCAATACACTGGGGCAATTACTAGAGGAAACGATATGATAGACCAAACATCACACGTGGCCCAGAAAGAGAAAACTCGTCAGTTACCACCTCAGTCCCCTCTTCGACATCAAATGAAGAAGCTCCTTGATAGTAATCAAGCTTTGCGATAAAGCCAAACTCTTGATTCATCAAGTACTTTGTCCCAAGACCAACAGAAATAAAAGTTCCACTTCCTTCAAGAGTCCCAGAAGTATTACTTGAAGAGGACGTGCTTACGTTATCTTGGACTTCAAGTGATACAGTTGAAATACCAAAGTTCGCATCAGTAAAGAACATAAAAGAATTCGTTACAAATGGACCTTTACCAAAGTAATAACTAATACCGCCACCCATATCAGAGATTGATGTGATATTGTTGACACCTGTTCCAGCAGATGAGTTCGTCATTGAGTAATGAGCTTTAATAGAGATATTTTTAAAGAATGAAGTTGCTTCAGGGAAGTATTTTTCCATACCAATTGAAAAGTTCATACTTGAACTTTGTGCATCATAATCACCAGATTGGTTACTGTACGTTCCGGCAAGAGAGCTTACACTCAAAAGTGAATAGACTTCGAGACCATGTGAAGATCTCCCGGCCCTTGCAAGTGGAGATTTTCCAACTGGAATATCTTTAATAGAAGTGTTATCTTCAGACATTTCCATATCACCATCTTTCATCAAGGCACTGACTTCGTCAGAGTCTGATCCCGAGCTAGCCACTTTAGAAGTTGTTATTTTATATCCGGCATTTATATCATTTGGCTCGCCAATTTCTGAGTCTCCAGAGTAGAGGCCACGGATACTTTTTGTTTTGTCGTCAGTAAGTTTTACTGCGGATGAAATTTTAAGATTAATTACATTATTTTTGACAATTTCGTCAGGATGGATCAAGCGGTAGACGGCCCAGATTGAACGAGAGGGAGAAGCTTTTACAACAACTCCACGAGCAATCACTCCTTTTGTCAAAAAGAACTTTGCGTGATCTCCAACGACAAGTCCATCTTCGAGTCCTCTGTTTACAAGTAAAGTTTTCTTCGAAGATGAAACTTCTAGTACTCGAAGAGTGAGTTTCTCGTCTATTTCCAAGGCGTTCGTTGCTGTAGAGAATAGTAGTGATAAAAATAGTAAATACTTCATAAAAAATCCTATCTTTTAAAAGAAAAAACTTAATCCAATATCTGCTTTTACATTATTAATTGTTGTGCTGCTTGAAATTTCATCATCAAGAGATGATATTGCCTGAAGCTTTGTCGTTTCAACAGAGACTTTAAAGTTAAAACCAAAGCCAAGGCTTGAATATAATTCGTAATCACGAGCAGCCGGTGCGCGATATTTCGCTCCAAAGTGAAGAGATGGAAGGGCCAAGACTTCATACTCATAATCTTTTGTAAGGTTAATAGAAGTCATATCACCATTACCTCTTTTGATTCCTGCTCCGACGTACATTGAGACACGATTTCTTGAATGTGGGTAATTGTAGAAATAGTAATTTAAATGGCCAGCAAGTGCACCGTAAGTTACGCGACCATTGATTCCTCCGACATCAACATTGAGTGTTCCTTGTTCAATCAGCATATCAATACTTAAGCGAGAAAAACTTTCGCTGGCGCGAACAAGGTGAAGTTCGTAGGCTAGGCCAAGAGTAAAACCATTGCTTTGGTGAGATGGGTCTTCATTTGTATAATTTGAGGTAAGATTAGAGCCTAAGAATAATGTAACTTCATTTCCAGACTTAAATAACATTGAATTTTCGCGCCGAACTTTCTCACGAGCAATACCAGTTTTAAGAAGGTAAGTTTGAAGTTCTTCCTTTCCCATGTCCGCTGACCAGAGAGGACCATTTTCTTTAATCATGATTTTTGTAGATTCAGGGATATCAGATTTTTTTGTGATCTCTTCGTAGTACTCGTTAGACATATTTGCAATTGAACTTGGGGCATCAGAAGGTTTTCTGACACGTACACCGTTGTAATAAAGCTGTTCATATCCATACTCTTTAGATGTGATGCTTTTAAGTTGAGCTTTATTTTGTTCCTTTGCGATTTTTTGTTTGTATTCGCCTGTCTTTTGTTTGATATCAATTTCTGCCTCATCAGCACGTAGGAATTTAACTTCCTCATAATCATCATCAAGTAATATATCTGACTTATTTCTAAGAGAAATTTCTTTGATATTGAGTCCTACTTTATTATCAGGGTCTTCGAGATCGTAGATGCGAGTTTGCTCGACATCATTTTTCATGACAAGATCTTGTGGCAACTTACTAACTTGAGACTTTGTCAGTGCCTGTTTAGCTTTTGCATTTTCAAAAGATTTTACTTTGTAACTAGGGGTAACACCTTCACGGCCAGCGATAGTTTCACGTCGAAGATTGAGAGAGTATTTTTGTCCCTCAACAAAATTCTCCTTGTCTGCATCAGGAAAGTGCCAGTAAGAAAAGCTTGGAAAAACTTTCAAAACCTTCCCAGACGAAACCTTTTCAAACTTAGGAACCTCGAGACTACCGCCAATTTTTGCAATCTCAGCTGTATCATCGACAACGAGACCACCAAGGCTACCGATGTTAAGCTTAACCGTCTTACCGGAGTCGCTTTTGCCCTGCAATATGACCTCACGGGCCGCAGAAACAGAAATTGCTAAAAAAAGAGTCAAAATTGTCGTTTTTATTATAATTTTCATCTTATTTATAAGGATAACAAATGGAAGTATTTCAATCAATGTGGTAACCTTTTATCTATCTTAATATTACCTTGCACTATGTTAAAAAATAGAGTTTAAATTTGGAGTGAAAACGTGGCCAAGAGAAAAAAGCAAAAGCAGATTTTCCGTTATGATTGTACAATGACAGGAGAAACTTATAAGACGACTCGTGAGGCTCCTAGCCCAGACGATCTAGTATCAGTTCAAGCTTACTACGAACTAAATCCAGAAGAAGATGACAGACCAGCTGACATAAAGAAAGAACTTGGTGTTGAAAGCTCTGATTCGTAGTTATTTAGTCAGATATTATATTCAAATTCAAGGAGAAGAAAATGTCTCATAGAAAACTAATTATCATTGGTTCGGGACCTGCTGGTTATACTGCAGCCCTTTATGCTTCTAGAGCAGACCTAAAACCACTTGTGATCGAGGGGCATGAGCCAGGTGGACAATTAACGACAACAACAGAAGTTGATAACTTTCCAGGATTCCCTGAGGGGATCATGGGGCCAGAGCTTATGGCCAACATGAAGAAGCAAACTTTAAGATTTGGGACAGAGTATTTAACATCTCTAGTTACTGATCTCGATACTTCAAAAAGACCATTCACTCTAAAAACTGAAAATGGACAAGAGTTCACTGCAGATACAATAATTTTAGCAACTGGTGCCTCAGCAAAATATCTAGGGCTACCAAATGAAAAAGCACTTATTGGACGTGGTGTAAGTGCTTGTGCAACTTGTGACGGCTTCTTCTACAGAGACAGAGTCGTGTATGTAGTTGGCGGTGGTGATACAGCAATGGAAGAAGCAAACTTCCTAACGAAGTTCGCATCAAAAGTTTATATCGTTCATAGAAGAGATACACTGCGAGCTTCGAAACCAATGCAACAGAAAGCATTTGATAATCCAAAAATTGAATTTGTTTGGGATAGTGAAGTTTGTGAAATTATCGCAAACGATGCTGGAGTTAATGCAATTAAAATTAGAAATCTTAAGACAGGCGAAGAAACAGTTCGTGAAACAGATGGTCTTTTCATGGGAATTGGTCACAAGCCAAACACAGACTTCCTTAAAGGAAAAGTAGAGCTTGATGAGCATGGTTTTATTGTAACAGGTAAGCATCCAGATACATCTGTTCCAGGTATTTTTGCATGTGGTGACGTTCAAGATTCATACTACCGTCAAGCGATTTCGGCTGCGGGGAGTGGGTGTATGGCCGCAATTAGAGCAGAGAGATTTTTAGAAGATAACTAGAATTTATCAAAATTCAAAATAATAGAATAGGGGCCTGATTGGCCCCTTTTTTATGTTAAGAAACTTTTCTTTGTAATACCTGATCGACCATATCGCTACCGACTCCAAAGAAATGGATGGCCTTATTATGTGCATGGTATAGTCTTTCTTCAAATTCAGAAAGTTCCATATTAAATATTGCAGGAATTTCATAAGGGCCAAGTCCTTCATTAAGTAGCGACTCAGTATAAAAGTAGAAATAAAGCTCTTCTATGTCGCCATTTTCGTAGAGAGATTTATCTTCAACCATTTCATTATTCAGTTCGATACCAAAATAGAAATCATCATCAATCTCGCGATCGATCAATGGCATGATGCGAGTTCGTTTATAGTTTAAAGTTTTTAAGTCTTGCCCCATAGTAATTAATCGATCAATCGCAATTTTTAACTCACTGATATTTCCTGGCCAGTCATAATTCATGAAGTGTGTACAAACGTCGGCACCAAGTTTTTTTGGAGATAATCCCTGCTGAGTACAAATTTGAATGACAAAGAATTTTGCAAGGGGAATAATATCCTCACGTCTCTCTTTTAATGGAGGAATGCGAACTTCCTTCTGTGCAAAGAATTGAATCAAAGGTTGATATGTTTCATTGAAATGAGAGAGTAGGGCCCTCGATTCTGTTGTTGTTGCAAGAAAACGAATATCTTGCCTGATTTTAATCTTATTAAAAATATACTCTCCTAATTGATAATTTAAGAAATTAATATCTTTAAATACAATTGTCCCACCACTATAAAGCTCAAGAAGCCCTGTGTGCGAATGATTAGAATCAAGAATCTTATCGACGTCAGCAAAAGTCTCGATATCATGACAATTGATATGGCCAATTCCATACTCTGATCTTTCACTACTTTTATGTATATTTACCGCCATTAACTTTTTACCAACACCATACTCACCAGAGATGAGAATACGATCATCATTTCTTGCACATTCAAGAATAAATGAATTTAAATATTGATTATCATCACTAGGTCCAATCAAAAGATTTTTACTAAGCTTTGACATATACTTTTTAGATAACAGCGCGATTGTTTCATCTTCTTCTGTCGAAAGAGTTGTCCCAACGACATTTGAAAAGATTGAAACTTCAAAAACACATTGATCAGTGAATGCATCGTTAAAAGATTTATTCGCAAATTCAACAGCACCTATAATACTTCCCGACTTATCAATTACGGGATAAAGGATGAAGTTCTTGATATCTTTGTCATAAAGTGCAAATTGAAGGTTATAAAATGGATCTCTAACACTTTTGGCCGTTTTTTGCATACAGACAGTTTCAGTATCACGAAGTGTTGCCATAGATCCAACCACCGGTAGCAAAGTCTCCATCACTTTACCTGTACTGAAGTCAAAAATACTCACATCATTCATACCATTTTCGAAAATGTAGAACGTAAAAATTTCTGCCTCAATACTTCGCTTAACTTCATTTGCAAAGATTTCAATAATCTTATTAGATTTAATATGTGCCTGAAATAACTTAAATAGATCAAACAAAATTGTGCTGTTAAAAGACAATCTATTATCATCTTCTAATTGTAAAGAATCTCGACTTTGAGCAACGTCACCTTCATTTTGAATCATGTCCAACATAAGAGCTTTAAGACGACTTAGCGATAGTGAATGGAGATAATATGATATTAACTCATTAGAAAAATCTTCATCGATATTGAGGTATTCTAAACCAACAAGATACATTCCACGATGTTCGTAGTAACTACTTGTACGAATAACTCGAGCGTTAACTTCGAACTTTCTTTTCTTGATGACCAGAGTAAGATCCAGCTGACCTGAAATTTCTTTATCAATGGCAAAAGCACAACCTTGATTTGAAATATTGACTAGCTTGATATGTGAGTTACTGTAGTTATAAACTTTGCCTCCACTAAAGGCCGTTATTTCAAAGTCATCATGCTTATCTACTGGAATTCTGTACTGTCTTAGTTTTTTCAAGTGTTTAACCTCGTTAATTGCTAATTCCCCTATCGGTTCAAATACACCTAAACTTTAGTCAAGTATTGCCGATAAGTAATAGGTGAGGTTTAAATGAAAAACAGTCTACTTAACTATCAATTTTTTAAGTCATACCGCTTACCCCTTGAGAAAAATGACAAGGTCTACGCAGATATATTCTCAACCACTTTCAACTCAGGTGCTTGCAGACAAATAGAAATTGAATCAATTAATCTTTCTGGACTAAACTTCACATCAAAATCTTATTTCCCTCATGGTGAGGATGTTGAGATACAAATCTACACTAAAAGAATTTTTAATAACTGGGATTTTTCACTTAAAGGAAAAATTGTAAGAAGCTTTATTAGTGAATCTAAAAAAGGCGAAGTTGTCTACGGTGTACTACTTGAGAGACAGAGCAAAGATAGTGTCCTCAATTACTTTTTGAAAGATTTTCTAAATCATTATTCTGAGACAAAATTAATTAAAAATATACAAATGGCCTGTTCACTTTCTCGTACAGTTGGTGCCGGCGAAAGTGTTGAGCTATTTTCACTTTTTAATTCTATCATTCAAGACTTTCAAGAATTGCCCCTTGATAACTTTCTACAGGACCTGCAAACATCCTTTCGTTGTGAAAATTATCATCTCTTCTTATACAATCATACAAAGAATAAGCTTGTTTCATACCGAAGCTCAGCAAAAGAGAATTTACTAAAGACCGATATGAAAAACAATATCTATATGGTCTACGAAAATAACGTCATTTCAAATTTGTCCCTTGCTGAAAATGATATAAATAGGGAGAAAACCAAGACACTACTCGCCTATCCTGTTTACAATTTAAAACATAATGTTGTTGGCGTCATAGCCCTAACAAACACAACAAGTGGAAATGCATTTACTGCTTTTCAAGAGTCGTGCATTAGACTTATTTCACAAATTATTTCTTATCATGTAAAAGATTTTGCGACGAATATTAATTTCGAAATAAATCATAAAGATATAAAATCAGACCTATTCCTAGGACAAAATAGGACTTCACTTGAGATTAAAAATTCGGCAGACTTGTTAAGAAATATCACAAAGAATGTCTTCATACTTGGAGAACAAGGTTCAAGAAAAAACGAACTTGCAAAATATCTCCATGAATCAGGGAAATTTAAATCAGAACAACTTAGATATATTAATTTTGACTCTCCTGATAAAATCAATACATTCTTTGAAAGTATTGACGACAATGAGCTATTTGAAAAAGGGACAATCATTATCAATGAGATTGGAAACCTGAATCACTCACAACAGATCAAGTTATATGACTTCTTGAAAAATTTAAATATGAGAGTCATTAGTCTTTCATCTAAAGAATTATATCATCGAGTAAAAACTGGAGCATTTTCAAAGAAACTCTACTTCTATATTGCAGATATTTACCTACATATCCCCCCTCTTAGAAATAGGAAAAACGATATACTGGAAATAGCTGATATTATTTTATCTGAAGAGCAAAATAAGAGAGGACATAAATTAACGGGATTTGATGAACAAGCAACAAGAAATATTCTTGAATATAATTGGCCAGGGAATTTAACTGAACTACGAAATGAAATAAAGAAGGCCGTAATTCGATCAAATGGCAAAGAGAGTCCTGTGCTTAATCTTCGAAAACAACAAAGCGACTACAAGGCACAGAAAAACAAACTCTTATTTAACTTATTGAAATCAATAGTTAAACACTCCGACAAGAGCATTGATTACCAGGCACACACTGAAACGCTCAACTACTATATCCGAGCAAAGAAGTCTGCATGACAAAAAATGTAAGATGAATCTTTTGACAAAGCATATTCAAAAATAGAATAATTTATTCAGAGGTTTGATCACGGATTGATCAATAAATCGAAAATGCCAAGGAAGGTAAAATGACATCACTTTTTAACTACGCTTACTTAAGTGTATCCTTTGAAAGAGAAACAAGAACTTGCAACGTAAAAATTCTTAACTCCGCAGGTTTCAAACCACAAGTCTTAGCCGCTGAATTAGAAAAGTTTTTTGACTGGCTCACCTCTCGAGTTGAGATCTACTCAGTCGTAATCGAAACGCAATTCAGTGATCTCGAATTATTAAGTAAGGACCTTCTTAAAGAATTAACAGAAGTTGAAGTTTATAATTATCTCAAAACTCTTCAAAGAGTATCTTATGGACAATTAGTTCTACCACAAACAATCACATGGAATGTCGAAGGTGTCTTTGATCAGTGTGCATTCGAGCTAATGGCGGGAGCTGACTTTAAATTTATTTCACAAAACTTTAAAGTATCTTTCGACTCATTAACAAAAGGAATTTGCTCATTCAATGGATGTGCTATCAACTCACAGCTGACAAGTTCAAATTACTATAAAAAAGTGGTAATGAGTTCAAGTGAGTTAAACTCTACAGAGTTAATTGAAAGTGGCCTTGTATCTTTTATTTTCAATGAAATAAAGTTTAGATCACATATCAACGCAATAAAGTCGCAATCGCCAATCACTAGAATCCAATTCAAGAGATCAATCAATGATTCAATCATCAAGGAGATGGATGAGATTATGGCCAGTGAGTTGAGTTTCTCTAAGGCGGCACTAGCTATTGGAGACTGGAAGAACTGGGCTTATGATCAAGAATTTCACAACCCAAGAGAAGTAGGACGAAGCTTAAAGTCGATACCAACAATGGCCGACTCAAAAAAAGCTCCAGCAATGGCAAATTAAAACTGATTTTGAAAGATAAGAGAACTGCTCTTTTGAAATAAGAGAGCAGTTAGAAATAAAATAGTGGTCTAACCTCTGCCGAGCAGAAATCTTCACTTAGTTTCGAAATATCACGAGTAATTCCAAGTAGGAATCCTCCCCCACCTGCTCCACATAGCTTTAAGTGGTAATTTCCAGTTTTTAAACCAACTTCCCACAGTTCTTGAAAAAGATTTGGAATCATTGGCCTAAAATGCTCAAATTGAAAGTTCGATAGCTCTTCCATTGCGGTATAAAGCTCTTCCGTATTTCCATTTAAAAAGTATTCGATACAACGATTTGATATCGGACTAAGTACGCGGTCACAAAGATAAGCAAAGTCTTTAGAAGAGCATTTTTCAAGGAATAGATTCACAAGAGGTTCTGTTCTTCGCGTACGCCCAGTATTTAAAAGAAAAATTGCACCAGGACCATTTTCATATTTAGGGATTTCAACTTTTGATAGGCTACCAGAGTCTCCAATGAGAATTGCAGAATTAAGATAACTAATAACAGGATCGATTCCAGAGCTTGAGCCGTGAAAATGTGATTCCATTTTACTAAAGCAGTCTTTTAAAAATTTGATATCTTTTTTTTGCTCATCACTAATCTTTGCATAGCGATCAAATACGGTCGCACAAAGGGCACCAGAGCTTCCAACACCATATCCAGGAGGGATTGAAGAGTCAAAAATTAAACCACCCGAAATATCAAAACTAAAAGACTTATCATCAAATTCAAATCCAAGCTCATCTTTTTCAATAAGTCTTTTCATATACTTTGAAAAGGCCTGCAGTTCGGGATCAATTGAACGATTTTTATCTTTTTGGAAAATAAGGTGTCCATCAAATAATGCATATGGCAGAGCAAGAGCATTGGACTTTCTAATAACCGAATATTCGCCAAAAAGTAGAACCTTGGCGCCAAAAGTTCTCTTGTTAAGCATTGAGGCTCCTACTTCCCTCACCCATCTTGTCATGAAGAATAAATTCATTCTCACATAAAGGCTGAATCGACTTTTCAAGGAATGAGCGAATTTCCTCTACATTCTCATTTAAATAAAGAATGTGGACGTTTGGTCCAGCATCAAGAGTGAAGCAAATATTATGACCTGTCTCGGCCCTAAACTTTCTAATTCGAGAAATGGCCTCGAGAGTATTAGGCTCCATTAAAATAAACGAAGGAGATGAATTCATCATTAGACCATGTAGTTCAAGCGCTTCACTTTCAACGATCTCAGCAAACTTATCAAATTCGCCATCCCTAAGTGCTTTTAGAAGCATTTGAAGATTATTTCTGGCATTTGCAAATCTCACTTCTGCAAATGGATGCGTCTGCATTAGAGCATGCCCGGCCCTTGAAGAAACAACTTTCTCAGATTTTGATACAATCGCGATTGAGTCATGAATTCCTTCAAACTTTGGATGAAAATCTAAATAAGAAATTCCATAATCATCACTCGATTTAGATAGCCCCTCAGCTTTTCCCCATACCGACATTTTTGGAAACAACGAGCGACAAGCGCTCCCCGAGCCAAGCCTCGCAACATAAGATGCCTTACTTAGGTAATACTCATCCTCAAAAAGTTTTAGCGATAAAAGCTTCTCAATTTCCACAAGCGCAAGTCCTAGCGCACTCATACTTGATGCGGAAGAAGCAATTCCAGAAGAGTGTGGAAAAGTATTTAGTGAGTCTATTGTGAAATGATAATTCACAAGAAATGGAAAGAGAGGTGTTATTTGCTCAAAAAAAACAGCTATCTTCTCCTTGAATTTCTCGTTCGGAGCCCCTTCAAAACTAAAATCAAAATCAATTCCTGAGGACGACTTCTTTGCAAACTGAATCGTTGTTCTTGTGTGTGCATCGTCGAGAGTAATACTAATTGAAGGATTACATGGTAATTGATTTCCATGCTTGCCCCAATATTTTACGAGAGCAATATTAGATGGAGAGATAACACTTACCTCTCCATTTAAAACATCTTTTTTTAAATCAAAATTTTTATTAGTGAACATTATGTGAAGTACCGATTGTATTTTCAGAATTAAAAACAAGCTCAGAATAAGGTATAACAACTTTTAAGCCATGAACTGAAAAGTAGTTTTCAACATACTCTTTCGTCTCTTTAGTACTTGCTAGGATGAAATCTCCACCCCAAGCTCCGAGAGACTTGACCTCTCCAAGGAAATCTTTGAACAGACGTTCTTTTATCGGTGTAAGACCTAAGTTCTTTCCTACTATTTCCTCGTGCGCGTTAATTAAGAAATTAAATTCATCAACAGTTTTTGAAATAGAGATAGAATCTGTTAAATCACTAACTGCCTTGATAATTTCAGGAGCATGAGGTTTTCTTGAATTATAATACTCAATCGCAGAGCGAGAGTTTTGTTTCTTATCGAGATAAATAAAATATAAATTCTCTTTAAATTCTGGATCAAAAAGAACTGGTGACCAATTAGGACCTTCGTTCGTCTTCTGATAGAATATTGGCCCGTCACTTTGAGCACAAGCAATATCATACCCAGAACCACCCAGAGTATTAAATAGCAGCTCAAATGGCGATACGTACGCCCATGTAGCAATATTGTGAATCAGTGTCGAGCTCGAGCCAAGCCCCCAATTAAGTGGGAAGCCAAGTTGTGTTTCAACGTGAACATCAAGATCTTCTCTTAAAAAGTGTGCATTTTGTTTTCTCACACTTTGAAGAATATTTTGAAGAACAAGAACCTCAGGTGTCACTTCTCCTTCACTTACAATATTAAATTGCCAAAATTCAAATGTTGCTTCAAACCAAAGTTTTCCTGATGGATCATAAGATTTCCAGTAAAGTCTTGGTCTAAATGATGATGAATATTTTACTGAAAGAGACTGACCAACTTGCGTAGGTAAGCCAAGGGCCTTAGCTCCATCTAGCACAAAGTACTCTCCACTGAGTAATACTTTCCCGTGCCCATAGAAATATTGATCTCTCTCAGGGATCTCAATTCTATTTGTTCCAGGTATATATTTTAAAATATGTTCGCCTTGTTGCATTTTATCTTCCCTAATTTTAGTGTAGACCTCTAAGTTTTTCCAAAACTTCTCTTACCGATTTAAAAGACACTACTTTTGATTCAAATTCTTTACGTACGATTTCTTTTTCTACTTCTGTTGCTTCAAGTTGATTAAGAATATTCATCAGGTGCATCTTCATGTGACCTTTTTGAATACCGCTTGTAACGAGACTTCTTAAAGCTGCAAAGTTCTGAGCAAGACCAACACTTGCACAAATCATCATTAGCTCTTTTGCACTTGGACCACCAAGCATTTGAAGAGATAATTTTGAAAGAGGGTGTAGCGAAGTTAATCCGCCGACAGTACCAAGAGAAAGAGGTATTTCAATCTCAAATCTAAACTGATTATTATTGACTGAACACTTCGTTAAACTACGATACTGTCCGTCACGAGCAGCATAGGCATGCCCACAAGCTTCAATAGCTCTGAAGTCATTACCTGTCGCGAGAACAACACCATCGATACCATTGAAGATACCTTTATTATGAGTAGTAGCACGATATGGATCTATTGTTGCGATTCTAACTGCACGATGAAATTTAGAGATAAACTCATCGGCACTCATTCCGTTACTTGGATCGTTTAATTCTTCAACTCCACATTCAACCCACGCCTTAACAAGACAGTCAGGAGTATAATTAGAAAGAATACACATTACTATTTGAACATCTCTTTCATCATCCGAGAATCCATAATAATTAGGAATTGTCGATTTAAGAAACTGCCCAAGCGACTCAAGTACAGAGTTAATGAAGTTTGCACCCATCGCATCGCAAGTTTCAAAAGAAACTTTTAATTGATAGTAACCAGGTTCTTGCTCTGTTAGATTGATTAATTCAATGTCTTTTAGTCCACCTCCACGAGCTTCCATATTCATTGTTAATGGAGCAACATGTGCGAACATTTTTTCTTTGTTAGCATTGAAGAACTTTATTAGATTTTCAGTTTCACCATTCCAAATGAAGTGAACCTGTCCAAGCTTAATTGTTGAAACAACTTGAGCGTGAAAGCCTCCACGCGTAGACCAAAACTTTGCAGCTTTTGAAAGAGCAGCGACAACAGAACTTTCTTCAATAACCATTGGGATTATTTTTACTTCGTCGTTTAAAACAAAGTTAGGAACAAGTCCGTATGGAAAGTAGAAATTTGAGATTGTATTTTCACTAAACTCATCAAAGATTTGTTGGGCATCAAGATCCTTGTGCCAAAACTCTTTTAATTGACTCTTAACTCTCTGACTTCCTTGAAAACATGTATCAACAAGATAATCAATTTTTTCGAGTTTATTTAACTTTGAAAAACCTGAAACCATTTCCAAGCTCTACTCCTTCACAGAAAGATATCGAGATGCGACTTCAAGCCCTCTAATCATTTCCGCAGTAAATTTTCTAAGTTTATCTATACCTTCGTTTGCTGAATTCAAAAACGGTGAGGCCATACCAAAGACAGCATTCCCTTTCGAAAGGGAAATTAAATAATAGCCGTCTAAATAAGAGCGTATCCCACCAGAGATAATGAAGTTCTTGCAAAGAACTTTATCACCTAATCTATCAATTATTTCGTTCGAGATTTCTACCATTTCTAGCGCAGTATGTCCAACAAAGCTTAGTTCTTCATGAGTGGATAAGTCACTTGAATTACGTTGTTTTTCCATAAGTGCGAAATTTGTCCCACCAAAAGCAGCAAACTCAATAGCAGCAAGAGGCAAACACATTAGGGACTCGAGAGATTTTGGACCTAATCCTTGACCCACTTCCTTAATGATCACAGGAATCTGCGTAAGTTCAAGAAGCTTTTTCACTGTATCAATTGGTGCTTGCTCAATGATATCACCTTCTGGCTGAAACCATTCTTGTAAAGGATTAATATGAACTATTACTCCGTCGGCACTTAGGGAGGTCACAAGTTTTTCGATAGCAGCTATATCATTATTTTTTAAAAGCTGTTCAACTTGAGCGATCCCAAGATTTGCATAAAAAGGAAGAGCGTCAGTCAGACGAGGTCTGAGATTAAAATCTTCAAAGTATGTTTGATCTGTTAGAAGCTGACGACAAGAGCCTAGCCCCATACCTAGTCCGAACTCCGAAGCAACTGTTGCTAAATTTTCATTAATATATCTCGCATCACCAGTACCACCAGTCATTGAACTTATCCAAATCGGGGCACGCATTTCTTTTCCAAGAAACTTAGAGGCCTTAAAATTTTTAAAAAATGAGAAATTTGAAAGCATTGGCTCATAATTAAAACGTTCATCAACCATCAGTTCTGATGTTTGGGAACTATTAGTCAGCGCTAGATGCTGATGCTTTCTATTACTTGAGTTTTCTGTTGTTTCGACCATGGCACAAAGTAGCAAAATTCTAATAATTTTACTAGTTTTTACTCGTCTTAGTATTTTTTATAAGACTTAGACGATCAACAATTTCAAGCACTTAAGTGACATAATAAAGAAACATTAAATTATTCCGATTGAACAAGTATGAAAAAATTAAAAATACTTATAGCACTGATGATCGTGATGACAGGAAACACTATCTACGCGAACTCCTGCGCTCAAACAGAAAACATTGTTCTAATCCATGGAATAGCTTCTGATAAAGGAACCTTTGGACATATGAAGTCGGCGCTTGAAGCAGACTTCGAAGGATGTGCAAAAGTTCATGAATTTGAATATGCAACAGGTGATGATAAGAAAACTATTTTTGATTTTTCTGATTCACTCGATCAATTCATCACATCATTATCAATAAAGCGTGAAGATAAAATTTCTTTTATTATGCACTCTCAAGGGGGACTTGTAGGCTTAGCTTATCTAAGAAAAATTCAAGACCGGCCACTCTTTAAACAATTAAGATCTTTTATTACACTCGGTACTCCTTTTCACGGAGCACTCATTGCAAAGGTTGGAAGAGATGCTCTTTTTCTTGGTGGAAAAATAAAAGAAAGCAAAATATCCCCTTTTGGGAAAAAAGAGCTAGAGGGAATGACCTATGGTTCTGCGACATTAAGAGTATTAAAGGAATCTCTCTTTTTATTAAAAAAGCTTAATACGCTAGCAATCGGCGGTTTTACACGCTTTAAAAGAGGCATTTCAGAAAGTGATTTAGTTGTTCCTATCTATTCTGCAAATCCAAATAATATTTACGTTGCGCCAAATGGTAGCGAAATAAATGAAAATGATATTCCATTTATTAGTCTCAATGCTCAACATATTCGTGCGCTTGGGAAAGGTATTTCTTATATTGAAAAGTCATGTCGGGATTCTTTAAGAAGATGTAAAAATCCAGTAGCACAAGCGATAGCAAAGAAACTTGTTGGTATTGATGCACGTGAAGAGAATATTGATATTGAAGAGAAAAGTTTTAGAGTTAATCTTTATATAAAATCAGCGAATCGCCCTTATGTAATGGCGAAGAAAAGTAGTGATACAAAGAAAATTAAAAGCTCATCACTATTTAACCTTACCAAGAAAGTTTATAAAAACCTCTATTCAAAAACTATCTATGGAAAGACGAGTAAAGGAAGTACAGAGATCAAAGTCGTCATTAAAAATCTGAAAGGAAAACATAAGGAACTCACTGTTCCTGTCCAATCAGGTAAGACAAGCTATGTCGATGTTAATCTCGATAGCTAGTCTAAAATGATTATAAACTCACGCTTCACTTCATCAAGCTTCTTTAAAATCTTCGATGCCTTCGCGTAGAGAAGCTCTTCACTAGAACTGTTAAGGTCCATCCCAAGGAAAAGCTTTCTTTTTGGCATCACCTCATCAATTTCTTCGAGAGTTCGCTTTAAACGATATGGAGTATCCATAAGAATCACGGGATACTCTAATAAACTATATTCATTAAGAACTCGTTTTCTATCATCTCCATCCTTTGGAAGAAAACCTGTAAAAAGAAATTTTGAACAGTCAATTCCAGAGAGAGCAACGGCAAGGGAAATAGAGTTTGAGTGTGGTGTACATGTCACTCTTATTCCAGCTTCGTGGGCAAGACGAACCAAAACTTGTCCAGGATCACAAAAAGCCGGAAGTCCCCCATCACTCATAAGATAGGCGTTTTTTCCTGAGTTTATAAGGGAGATAATTTTAGGGGCGAGCTCTCTTTGAGTATGTTCATTGAACTGAATGAATGATTCAATTGATTCACGAGGAAGACCAAAACGTAACCAACGACGACGACATGGCTTAAGATCTTCTATTAAAAGAATAGAGTTCTGTTCATCAGCACTGGCCTTCATCAATAAATCAAGAGCGATAGGCTCTAATGGACTCTCTTCATCAATTGGGGTTGCAATTAAAAATAATGTACCGGCCATTAAAATCTCCACTTCCTATGTCTTCTAATATCAATATCAATTGGAACTATAAAGTAAGCTAATTTATAACAAATAAACGCAAATGGAAATGCGCAAAGAACATCAAGTAGATAGTGATACTTTAATGCTAAAGTTGCCTGAATCATTCCGACACAGAAAAGAAGAAAGATATAACGATAATGATTTTTAATTTTAAACATCCATATTGTCACAAGAACAGAAATTCCTGTGTGCCCAGAGGGAAAGCAATCAATGAAATTAGGGTGCGAATTTAGAACAATGTTGTTAAAAAATACACCAAAAGCTGACAACGGTAGTGAAAGCTCCTTCACACTGGCAAGAAAGTACTGAGGACCAGAAACTGGAACCAGAACATACAAGAGAAAGTTAAAAAAGAAAAAAATCATCAAAGAGGCAAAGAACCTTCCTATCTTGTACTTATTCCTTTCGCTTAATTGTTGATAGTAGAAAATTCCACCAAGAAAGGGAAATAGAAAATAAGTCATATATGAGAGTTGCAAAAAATCATAATAAAGAGATTGAAGAGGACCTAAAAAGCTAGTCACCTTCAAGAAAAAAGCGGCAGAGGTAAGACCAAGTATTTGCAAGTCAAGGTCAGCAAAGTACAGATCGTAACGAGTAAGTCCACCAGCAAGCTTATCAAATGTCCCAACGAAGACGTAATTAAAAATAATACAGCAAGTGAGAAAAAGGGTGTTTATCAGAAACCGATGAACATTTCTTAGTCGATGAATATAAGCTTCTAGGGAGATAAGAAATAAAATTAAGATAACAGGGAGTAGTGGCTCAATAATAATTGCTTCAAAAAAAAGTAAACAAATAAAGAAAATGAAAACTTCAAACAGAGAGACCCAAAGACCTATTCGTCCAAGGCCAAAGTCTCCCCTATAGTCCTGCCAAGCTTTTTGTATTTTTGATTCAAACATCATTGAATTATAACAATATTTAAAAAAATACGCTATACTAGAACTTATGGAAAACTACACTCAACTATTCCTTGTCATCATCCCAGGACTTGAAGGCCTAGCGATGGATGAAATTAAGAATAAAGTTCCACTGGATATCTCTTCAAACTGGAATGCCCTTGAAATTCACAAGGGTGGGATTTCTATTAAGACAAATAATATAAGAGATATTCAAACTCTCCATCGAATATTAAAAATACCGACTCGCATTCTAATAAGACTCTCGACATTTAAAGCAAAGGATTTCCCTAAACTTTACAAACAGCTTTTGAAAATCGAATGGGCAAACTACATCCCTTGGGTTCTTCCAGAGTTAAAGTTTTCAAGTTTTAATGCGAAGTTATTTGACGATAGAAAAGTGAAAAAAACGCTCATCGATGCCATTAATGATCAGACCAAGGCCAGTCCTCCCAAACTCAAATATAAGGATCTAAAGTGGCAGGAGTGCCCAACTGTTTATATTAGAAATGAGGAAAATGAAGTTACAGTAAGCCTTGATCTAACTGGAGAGCGTCTTGATCGTCGTGGAAAGAAGCTTTTAACAACCAAGGCCCCAATCAGAGAATCAATCGCGGCAGCAATGTTTCAAAATATTACAAACCTTTGTAAGGACAGAGCTTCGTCGCTCACTCTCTTCGATCCAATGGCCGGCAGTGGAACGATTCTTTTTGAAGCTCATGATTTTAGCTTTACAAATCCAAGGCATTTTAACTTTCAAGAGATGCCTTTTTTCTTTAAGAATCAATTCTCACAAAACGTAGAAATGCTCCCCGCGAATCTTGACCTTATCAAAATTCTAAGCAATGACATTGATGAAGAAGCGGCCAATACTCTTAAGGAAAACGCACAAGAATATGATATTGAGAACCTTTCGGTTCTGACCGGAAACTTCTTTGAAAAGAAGTTAGATGAACTTAAAGGACAAGATAATCTCGTAATCCTTTCAAATCCTCCATATAATAAGCGAATAAAGACAGATGTGAAAATGGATGAGTTCTTAGAAATGTTTATGAAAAAAGCAACAGAGCTGAGTCCAATTATAATTTGTATTATCACCCCAATCGAGCACCCAATTCCAGTTCTCCCAAATTACAAGAGAACTGAGCTTAAACCCGTTTTAAATGGTGGTCTCGAAACAAAGATAGTCTCTTACGTTAAAAGCTTGTAGACCATTGTTTTAACAGAAATCGCTGAGACATGAGGGATGAGAACAATGTCCCCAGACTTAGCACTTTCGATATCAAGTAACTGACTATTTCTTAGAAAGTTTATTTTAACTTTTTTCTCTCTGCCATCAGGAGTAAGAAGAGATAATTCATCTCCTAGCTTGAGAGTCACGTCACGACCTTTGATAATCAGAGCAATATAGTTTTTCTTATTTACATCAATAACTTCACCAACGAAGTTATCATCTTGTCTCACAATTCTTTGATTCTTCAATTTTTTAAAGAGAACATCACTCTTGTTAACATGGAAAAAACCACGAATGACTGTTCCTGGATAGCTATCTTTGACCTTTTGGACGAAATCAGAATCAAACTTGTCGTTCAAAGATGCTACGTCTTTTAAAATACTCTTATCTTCAATGTGACGGATATCAATTCTTAAAAAATCCAGCCCAATATCTTTTAGCTCATCAATATACTCAAGAATAAAATGATCTTTAGTATTAAACATAAAAGTTCCATGGACATTTTCAATCACGGGAAAACCCTTATGGGCAGACTCCTCGCTTGAAGCACTAACTTCAACAGGAATTTCGTTTACTTGATAATACTCACGCTTCTCTTCTTCAAAAAGTGGAGTTACTAACTTTCGTGGCGTATAAAAAAGAAGAATGCGACCAACACCAAGAAATTCAATTTCAAGTCCTAGCTTCTCAATATACTCTTTGATTGTTTCTTTATTAAGTTCAAGAGAGAGAATAACACGCTTTAATCTCTCACCTAGAAGCTTCTTCCAAACTTCGATTGAGCGATAATTATGGTAAGCACCACTTTCTAAAATAAGTTGAATATCAATAGTTGGAAAATTATCCTGAACATAGCTAACAGCTCCAGGGTCTTGTATTCTGATTGCTGTAAAGTTTTTAAAATCAATACGACCAATATGTGACTTTACCATATTAAAGTCAGTCTCAGTCATTAAGATATCCCATTCAAGAATAGGACGAATTCCCTCTTCATTTAATTTTGTAGCAAGAGAATTGAGTTCATCAATTTTGAGTGTCCCAATTTTTGAAAGTAGACTTGGAGCAAGGATCGCTTCGTTATAGCCAGCATCCTTTAGGATTTTAATATCTTCAAAACTATTTACATACGAAACTAATTTCACTGTATGACCTTTCTTCTTAAAAGGTTATTCCCATCAATTCCTGGAACAAATGGAATTTTAACAATGGAACCAGGATTAGATCTCTCAATATTCTCTCCTAGTACGTTCTTTATAAAATCAATATTAAACGAAACAGATGGTCCCTTAAATGGAAGAACTTCTAACTGATCTCCAACATTAAATGCACTTTTTACTTCAACAAGTAGAAATTTTCCTTCAACTGCTTCAAGAACAGCACCAGTTGCAGCGTATTCTTTTATTTCATGTTCCCTATCGCTATAGATAGTATCAGCACCTGCTGGGTTTATCAGAGATGCTTCCGTATATGCACGGTGAGTAACTTTATTAAGCTCGGCCTCCCAACGACCAAGATCGTCGCTGAGGAAGTTTCCATGTTCACGATAATAGTCCAGGGCTTCACTATATACTTTAGAAATTGTTCCAGCATAGAGATAAGACTTCATTCTTCCTTCTACTTTTAATGAATCAATACCTGCATCGATAAATTCTTGAAGGACACGAATTCCCTCAAGGTCTTTAGAGCTCATGAAAAAGCTATTTTTTGCTTCCATGTCAGCGCCTTCAAGCTTATATTCGAAACGACAGCTATGAGCGCAACCACCACGATTACTATCACGGCCTTGTGTATAATTTGAGATGACACAGTTTCCAGAAAATGCCATACACATTGAACCATGAACAAACATCTCAATCTCAATATCAGCTTCTTTTTTAATCTTGCCCGCGTCTTTTATTGTTACTTCTCGGCCAAGAACAATTCTTGTCACCCCAAGTTTTTTCCACATTTTTGCAGCTTCTACGTTGAGGCAAGATGCTTGTGTCGAAAGATGAATTTCAAGCTTTGTATTTTGACTAATATACTCAATTACTCCGGGGTCAGAAACAATAACCGCATCAACTCCAACTTCATCGAGATAAACAATAAATTCATGGAGACCGTCAAAGTCTTTGTCATGGAAGAAACTATTTAGAACAACATAGACGAGTGCACCCTTTCCATGTGCATACTCAACACCTTCTTTAATCTGTTCGACTGTAAAGTTCTCTGCTGCCGAACGAAGGCCAAATTTTTGTCCGCCTAAATAAACAGCATTAGCACCGTAATTAACGGCAACTTTTAATTTATCTAAACTTCCCGCCGGTGCTAATAACTCCGGTGTCCAATAATTCATAAATAGGCTCCTTTATCCATCTTCTATGTAGCAGAAATTTCATGTAGAATAAAGGGTATCAAGGTAATAAGATGAAGTTTTTACGTGTTTTAACAAAATGCATCATTTATGGATTAATAAGTATTATTGTGCTTGTTACAGGCGCAGGTATATACAAATACAAGTCGACTCCTGAACGAATTCGGCCAGTCCCCTTCAATATTCCAAATAACTTATACTTAGAAAATGAAGTTGCTGAATTAAGCGATATTTTGATAATTGGAGACAATTTTGCCATTGATTTCAACGACCAAATTGAAGGAATGATCGAATCATTATCAAAAGGGCTAAAGAAACCAATATCTATTTATAACTATGCAACTGCAAATGAGGCCATCTATCGCACGATCGAAAAAGTAAAGGCGCTCAAGACATTGCCTCCAATTGTTATCTACATGGGTGGTTCCAGTGAGTTTGCTGAGGACATTTATCCTCCAAAACTGTCAAATTTTTGGATGAATTTTAAACGATACCAAGATGATTATCTTAATACCCTAATGATTATCTCCCCAGCAACTTCGAGACTGATCTACAAAAAGGACGAAATAAAAATCCTAAACAAGGAAATTATTCCATTTCAATTTCATGGAGACCTTTGGTACCAACGAGTATCTGAAGCTACTTATTTCATTTACCAAGATTATTTAAGAGACCTCATTGATTTAATCCAAGAGAAGAAGGCAATAAGCTTAATTATTACTCCGCCAGTGAATCTTCAGGCCGAAGTTAAGAAGGCTTGCGACAATTCAGTTCTAGATGAAATAACAATCTCACAAAATGAAATCAAAGTACTAATGGATGAGAATAAATATAAAGACGCTTACAGACAAATTGTAGCTCTCGATAAAACAGCGATCGGAAATGCTCGCACAAAGTATCTCAGAGGAAAGGCAGAGTTTGAATTAGGAATGTTTAAAGAAGCAAAAGAAACATTAACTCTTTCAAAGGCTCTCGAATGTTCTCCACCGCGAGCTAGTGTCATCATTAACTCAATACAAAAGAAAATCGCACAGGAAAAAAACGTTGATATTATTAAGTTTGATGAAATCATCAATAGCAATTTTGGTAAAGATGTACTCTTTATCGACAGTGAGAAGCCACAATTCATTTACTGGGAAAAACTTGTTAATCGCCTTACAATCAAACTTAGAGGATTATTAGAGTTATGAGTATTGCAAAAAAAAGATTCAAGAAAAATGATATTATCTGTAGAACAGGAGATGATGATCAAACACTTTACTTCGTTGAAAAAGGCAGTCTTCTTGTCTTCGTAATTGATGGTACACAAGTTACGCCAATAGCATATATTGGAACAGATGAATTTGTTGGTGAACTTTCATACTTTGATAAGAATAATAGAAGTGCATATGTCATGGCCCTTGATGAAGCAGAACTTCTCTCAATTCCAACAACTCAACAAGAAGATGTTATGCCAGACTGGACAATCAAGTTAGCGAGAAACTTAACAAAAAGAATCCGTCACATTGATCACTTAATTTCCAAGCAGGGTATAAAAAGAAAGAATGTTGAATCAATCAAACCATTATCAATCGAGCAACAACGAAATATTCTTAAAATAATTTCAGAAACAAAGAAATAAAAAAGGCCAGGTAAACCTGGCCAATTTTATTATTAGATTAATCCAAGATCTTTTACAGTATCTCTTTCAATTCTTAACTCTTCAAGAGTTGCATTAAATTTTTCAGTTCCAAATTCATTGTGCTCACGACCTTCAACTACAATTAGTTTTCCGTTTTCAACACGACAAGGGAAAGAAAAGATAAGACCTGCGTCAACTCCGTATTGACCAGTAGAAGAAAGACACATAGAGAATGTCTCTCCTGCTGGAGTATCGTGAGTTAGGTTATATACACCTTGAACACAAGCGTTTGCAGCTGAAGCAGCAGAAGAAGCTCCTCTTGCTTTAATAATCGCTGCACCTCTTTGTTGTACAGTCTTGATGAAATCACCTTTCAACCACTCGTGGTCAGTGATAACTTCGTGTGCTTTTTTACCACCGATTTTAGCATTGTAAAAATCTGGGTATTGAGTTGCAGAGTGATTACCCCAAATCGTCATATCTGTTACAGTCTTAACATCTGCCCCAGCTTTGATTGCTAATTGAGTTTTTGCTCTGTTCTCATCAAGAGTTGTCATTGCAAAGAATCTATCTTTTGGAAGTCCTGAAGACTCCATTGCGATTAGACAGTTTGTATTACATGGGTTTCCAACTACGAATAGTTTACAGTCTGAAGCACCATGAGCGGCCATTGCTTTTCCTAGAGGTCCAAAGATTCCACCATTAACTTTTAGTAGATCTCCACGCTCCATACCATCTTTTCTCGGAACTGCACCAATTGCAAGAACCCAGTTAGCATCTTTGAAAGCAACTTCCATTTTATCAGTACAAACAATATTCTTTAATAGTGGAAATGCACAATCCTCAAGTTCCATTTTTACACCTTCAAGAGCACCAAGTGCTTGAGGTAGTTCTAAAAGCTGTAACTCAACTTCAGTATCTGTTCCAAACATTTGCCCTGAAGCGATTCTAAAAAGAATTGCATAACCAATTTGACCAGCTGCACCCGTAACTGCAACCTTTACTCTTTTAGCCGTCATACGTGACTCCTTTATATGTTGTGTGAAATAATTAGATGGCTATAATGTATCACAGAGTGTAAAAATTAATAGTCTCACCATGTTATGCAAAATTTGACTGGTTCGAGAATTAAATCTAAAATTTGTTTTTAGAATCATTAGGGAAGTTAAATGAATAATCCAAATAGCAATAAGCAGGGCGCACCAGGTCAAGGGAAGAAGAATAATAACCGACGTCGCCACTACAATAAGAACAAATCGAAAAATCCAAATGCTCAAGCAAATGGTAATGGTAATAATCCAGGTAGTTCAAACTCAAGTAAAAAAAGACCATTTAATAATCGTCGTAAACAAAACCCTGTTAAACTAAGTGGTCTTGATTTTGTAACGACAAAATATTTAAACCTTCTTGAGCAACACCTTCAAGCGCGCAGAAAATATTTTGAGAACTTTGATAAGGTACAAGGTCCGGCCTTAGAAAAACTTGAATATAATTTTATTGAGTCGCAGAAAGTTTTTCTGGCCTTCAAAGAAAGACTGAGCCCAGAGGACCTCGAAGCATTTGAAAAGCACTTCAACTCTTACAAACCGGATTTTACATATTCATCAAACCATAATATTGACCCGCTTGAGACTACTATTGAAGTGGCAGACGAACAAATCCAGGACCCTCACCTATTAGAAAGTCAAAAAAGAGCGTTTCAAGACTACTCTGATGATACAGAGGAGTCGATGGGAAGCATTGATGACTATAAGAAATATAAAGGTATAACAGAATAAAAAAAGGCCGCATCATGCGACCTTTTTTTTTATCATTAAAAATAATTTTTAATTAAGAAAGAACTTGCGAAGCTTGTGTGTCAGTTGTAGCTCCAACTACTCCACTACCTTTAGTTAGATAATTATTTAATGTATTCTCGTGATCTTTAAGAATTGCATCTCTTAAGTCATCGTGTGAAATGTCTAGGATCTCTGCAACTCTGTTAAGCATTTTCAGAGGAATGTTACAAAGAGCTCTTTCAACGTTAGAAATGAACTGACCATTCTTATAACCTAAAAGGTGTGACAACTCTGATTGAGAGTAACCTTTTACATGTTGCGTTCTTTTGTCCTTTATTAGCTTTGCAATGTTTTCAAAACTTCTCATATATTTCTCCTTTTAAAATAGCTAGATAACTAACTTACTTATAGACTATATAAACGATTCGGATTTTTTTCAAATAAAAAAAGGTTAAATTTCATTAACCCCATTTTATTGTAATATCAGAATTACGACCACTTACACGTCTTTTCTAAATCTTAGCTTTAATTATAATCAATTTTATCGAGAAATCAATAGATTTTACTTCAAATCTTAATTTAATATTAACACTTTATTAGTCATTATCAAGAAATATTGATATTTATAAATAATTTTTGGCATTATTCTCTATGAAAGCTATTGAATATTTTTCAGAGTAACTGAAGAACCGACCTCATTGTTTAACTAGCCTAACTAAAATTTGCGTAAATAGATAATAGAGACACTTAGGAATTAAGTGTCTCATCAATTATTTCTACTTAATTAAGAATATTGCCACGATAGCTTGTCATCTGAATTTGACTATCGAATTGAAACCTATTCTTTTGAGTTCTCTTTATTAGCTTTTTAAGAAGCTCTTCTGCTGTTAATACTGTCTTCTTAGGCATATCACCGATAACAACAAAGTTTAAAAACTTTCCTTCTCCAAAATTACCAGAAGAATCCCCAATTTTTAATATCTCTGCTCCACGCTGAGTTGAACGATAAAGGGCCTGAGAATAAGAGGCATCTTTGTGACCACGCTTTAGGTTTTGATCAACAAATGAATTCATTACATCAAGCATTGATAAAAATGGACCTCCACCAATATCAGAAGCTAGTGACCAATTAACTTTAAACTTATTGGCCTTTTTGTAATCAAATAGCCCTGATCCAAGTCCTAGCTCTTTGTGTGGAGCATTTGAAGTTGGACAGTGAGCAATTGAAGTTCCTGTTTCAGCAAGTCTTTTTAGTTCTTGGTTCGAAAGATAAATTCCATGGCCCATGATTGTTTTTGGTCCAAGAATATTACATCTATCATAAATTTCGGTGTAAGTTTTTACGTCTTCAAAACCTTTTATAGAGCGATAAATAGAGAGTACAAAGTCAATTTCATTCTCAGTTTCACTTAAGTGAGTTTGAATAAAGCTCTTATGCTTATTTGCGATCTTTGCACCTTCGGCCATTGTCTTTGGGTCAGTCGTAATAGCAAAACGAGGAGTCATGACGTAGCGATTCTTATACTTCTTTGCAAGATCTTTAACGATAGCAATGGCATCTTTTGGGTTTTGTAAAAGGTAATCCGGTGAGTTTAAAGTCATAAGCACGTTACCGATAATGAAGTCACCTTCAAATTGCTCAAATGCTTGCTCAACGCTATGGGCATGGATTGAACCATAGCATGCACCACCAATAGTTCCAGTTTGCGCCAACTCTTTAGTAAAGCTTTTAGCTTTCTTGGTCGCAAATGCCTTGCTCTTGAAATTTGCTTCGTAAGGCCAAGTATGATTTTCAAGCCACTGTAGTAAATTTTCTTTTGGCATCATGCGGACTTCATCTTGTACCCAATGAAAATGGTTATCATAGAAACCAGGAGTTATTACTTTTGTTGAAAGATCGACCTCAACAATATGATCATTTTTTGATACTTTAAACTTTGATGCAACTTGTGACTTAGGGCACATTAAAACGATTTGATATCCTTGTTTTCCTTCTTTAGAAATGATGGCATAATCTGTAAGTAAGTTACATTTCTTATCACTAATTGGGTTGATAAAATTTGAATATATAATTTTGTAATTTGCCATAGTATCTCCAATAAATAAAACGAGGAAGCTCCATGAAATACCATCATTTTTATGGTCAAACAATATTAAAGGCGATCTTAATTTGGATCTATATTCTTTTTAGCATTACTTATGCAAATGAGACACACTCCATCAATAATTTCTTAAGGCTTGAAATTGATTCTAGCATCAATCCAGCAACGCTGAATTATATTCAGTATAATACTCAACAAAAAGAATATGATGCCATTATTTTAAGTATTAATACTCCTGGTGGAATATTATCTACGACAAAAGAAATTATCACGACTCTATCAAAAACGAATAAACCAATTATTGTGTGGATCGGTCCAAGTGGCGCGAGTGCAACTTCAGCAGGAGCGATTATTGCAAGTAGTGCCCACTTAATTTATATGGCCGAAGGAACAAATATTGGTGCGGCAACTCCAATTAGTACAACAGGTGATCTCGACAAGAAATCAGATATGCGCCAAAAGGCCGTGAATGACATTAAAGCTCTTGTTCGCGCTCAAGCACAAAAGAATTTCAGAAACTATAAGCCATTTGAGGATATGATCACAACGGCCCAAAGTTATTCTGCTAATGAGGCCATCGATTTGAAAATAGTCAATGGAATCGCTAATAGTATCGATGAAGTGATTTTAAATCTTCAAGGCAAAGAGATTCATCTTGATTCACAGACTGTTAATCTTAAAGTTCTTGGAAGTTATAAGATAATTGACGCTCATATGGATTTAGGACAAAAAGTTTTAAATATCTTAAGTGATCCTTCTCTGGCCTATATTCTTTTTCTCTTAGGAGCAGCCCTTTTATACATCGAGTTTCAAGCCCCCGGAGGTTATATCAGTGGTTCAGTAGGAGTGGTTTCTCTTATTATCGCGGCCATCGGAATGCAGGTTCTTCCACTTAACGCTGGGGCACTAGCTCTCATCCTTTGTGCTGTAGTCTTACTTATTCTAGAAGTTTATATTACAAGTTTTGGACTCCTCACCATTGCCGCGCTTGCTTGTCTGATTTTTGGATCACTATTTCTTTATCGTACTGATGATTCGTATTTGTCACTTTCACTTGGAATAATCATGTCCGTTGTCTCGGCCATAGGGGTCTTTATCTCACTCGTGCTCTATGTCATTCTTAAGAGTCAAAAGAATATTGGGAAGCAACTATTCAATCAGATTGATGGCGAAGAAGGAGTGGTTATCTCGCATCTTTCAGACACACTTTATTCAATAAAAATTAAGGGAGAAATATGGAAGGCCAGTTCCAAAATTGGCTTAAATGGTGGAGACAAAGTTAGAGTCCTATGTAAGAATGAAGACCTCACAGTGAGTGTTGAAAAAACAAAAGGAACTAGTAATGACTAAAAGAACTTACTCTCAATTAATGTCGATTATTTTTTCTCTTTCAATGGCCGAAAATGTTGGCATCAACGAGATAAAATGGCTTAGAAAAGAAATGAAGAATTGGCTTTTCTCAATATTTAAAATTTAGCTAACGACCCTCGGGACTTTGTTTTTTTTAAGCAGAGACAGACAAAGTTTGAGGAGGGAGAGACGAAGGTCGCTAACTCATTAATGAGTATAGCGAAAAAATCCCTGCGAGAAGTCAGGGAAATGTCAAAAGTTTGTAAAATAAAAACACTGGAGTATTTATGTTATTTAGTTTTTTACCTTTCATTATTTTCTTAGCAATCCTTGCCCTTAACAGTGTTAGAATATTAAAAGAGTACGAGAGAGGAGTTATCTTCTTTCTAGGACGTTTAACAGGCGTCAGAGGCCCAGGACTAATCATCCTCATCCCAGGCCTTGAAAAGATGACGAAAGTTGATCTTAGAACTGTAACGATGGATATCCCATCACAGGATATTATCTCAAAAGATAACGTTACATTAAAAGTAAATGGAGTTGTTTACTTTAGAGTTGAAGATCCAAAGAAATCAATAATAGCTGTTGAAGATTTTCTTATGGCAACGGGCCAAATTGCCCAAACGACATTGAGATCTGTTATTGGCCAGTTTGAGCTTGATGAAATTCTCTCTCTAAGAGAGCAGATTAATGTTAAACTACAAACTATACTTGATGAGCAGACTGAGCCATGGGGAATTAAAGTTTCAGCTGTTGAAGTAAAGGCGATTGATCTACCTCTAGAAATGCAAAGGGCCATGGCGAAGCAAGCTGAAGCAGAAAGAAATAAGAGAGCAAAAGTTATTTCAGCTGAGGGTGAACTTGAGGCTTCAAAAAAACTTTCAGAAGCCGCAAAAATTCTTGATGAAAATAAAAATGCAATTATCCTTAGATACCTTGATACAATGAAGGAAATCTCAACAGGAGAAGGAAAATCAACAACATTCTTTCCACTCCCGATTGACTTTTTAAATACATTAGCAGGAAAAAACGACAAGTAATGGATAGTCTAAAAAAAGATTTTACATTAAAACCATTTGAAGAAGCTGAGCATCCCTTCACTATTACAACAAGGGTTGCTCTTGCTAACAAAAAACTCCTTCTATCTTTTGAAGTAGCTGGTGATATTTCCGCGATATTTCTTCCAAAACAAAAAATAAATCCTTCAAGGGCAATAGGTCTATGGAATCAAACATGTTTTGAGTGCTTCTTAAAGTCGAATTTGGATAACCAATACATCGAATTTAACTTTTCCCCTTCGCATGATTGGAATTGTTTTCATTTTCACTCTGTAAGTGATGAACTAAAAGAATGGACGCAATTAAAAGATATCATTATCGAATCAAAGACAACAGAGAATGGTATCATTCTTATGGCAAAGATAGATCTAAAATTTCTCCCTGCATCACTTACGATGGCAAATGAGCTAAGAATTTCGACAACTGCTGTTATTAGTACTGACAAAGGGATAAGTTATTGGGCGATTAAGCATATGGATGACAGACCGAATTTCCATCATCCAGAAAGTTATGTGAGATTATCTTAGTTTACACACTGAAAGTTAGAATCTTCGGCCAAGACAACTTTAAACTCCTGACTCAATTGAAGATAAAATACTTCAACAGTAAATTCCTGATTAATAAAGTTTCTTTCAAATTTACTAAATACACCAAGGCTTACATTAAATTGTGGAGCAGAAGAGCCAAGATAATCAACAGCAGTATCAACTCTTTCTACTGATACTATTGGGTTTAATACAAAAGCTTTCATACCTTGTAGACCACATTTGTCATTATACATTTCAATAATTTTATTTTGAACAATAACATCTAGCTCAGTTTCTCTACCGGACCAGCCAGTACTCGCCATTGATAAACTTTGTGATACGAAAAGTGCAGCTAAAATAAAATTCTTAAAAATCATAAATTCTCCTAATCTGAAATACACTTATGCCAAAACAGAGCAATTTCATCAATTATTTAGATCCAACTATTACCTTTTTACATTCACAAAATATGTGAAAAATTCTAATAATTTTAGGTGTATATACCGAAAATATTGTCGTGAAGAAATTAAAAGTTCCAAATATTTTTGACTACAAAGATTATCGTAAGTTTTTAAACGATATTTTTGAACTCAATAAGGCACAGGATAAGAATTTTACTTATGGTGCCTGGGCAAAGGATATCGGCCTATCTAGCATATCGGGACTGACAATGGTTCTAAAAGGACAAAGAGATGCGGGAAAAAATATTCAAAGCCTACTGATCAAAAACTTAAAACTTGATAAAGAACAGGCACAGTATTTCTCTAGCCTAGTTAAGTTTCAAAAGCAGGCCAAGAATGACTCTAACCTTCTAGTCTATATGGTTGATAACCACAAGCTTGAGGAAAAAATAGAGGACTCACACAGACCTCTACAATTTAAATGGCAAATGGGCTTTATTCGTGAAGCAGTTAAGTGGAATGACTTTAACCCGAATGATGATTGGCTGAGACAGAAATCTCGCTTTGAAGTTCAACCTGAAGAGCTGGCCGATATTCTCAATGAAATGAAAGAAGAGAAAATGCTTATCAAAAGTGATGATAAGTATCTTGTAAATGAATCATACCGTCCACTGAATCTTGATACGCGATACTTTCAATACCTTCACAAAGAATTTCTAAGAATGGTTGATAATGCATACGATATTGATTTTAAAAAGCGTGCTTTAGAGTATCGAATGGTCGTCATAAAAAAAGATGACGTCCAAAAAGCAAAAGAACGTATCCAAGAATTTCTACAAAGTTTTATTGAGGAATTTGATCAAAGAGATATTTCAAGCGAGGAAAGTGACATTTATCTAACATCACTTCACCTCACTCCATTTTCAAAATAAGTGACTAGAGCTCTACGCGAGAGATCCAAGAGTTTTGCGCATTTCCACAGTGCATTTGCAAGAATGCCTTACCAGAAACTTCAGTAACCCCAAGAGATACGCAGTCAGCTGGGATAGTGTAATTAGATTGGAGTGGCTTAATTAATTTACCATCAACAAACTTTAAAACTCCTACCGTATCACCATAGATTGACTTTGTATCAGTGAAAACGCCTGCGCTTCCATCACTAAGCAAAACAGACTGGAAGCTTTGAGAGAATGCAAACCCAGGGTAACCCGATTCACGATCCACAGGAAGCTTCGACTGTGTCATTATTCCATCTGAATCGACTTGGATGGCAAATACATTATAGCGACTTTCTAGAAAGTAAGTCATCCCCTTCTCCTTACCATCAATGATATCAATCGTAGAAATAAGAAGGTCTGACCATGAGCCTGAGTCAAACTTCAACTTCTTCCCATCAAGATTGCCAAATCTGATAAAGTTACGAGAAAAGACTGTTGAGAAATTAATATCGTCTGAAAAAATATTTTCAAAAGACTTCGGTCTCATGAAGTCATTTCCAAAAGTATTAGTGGTTGATTTTTTAATAATAGAGAATGTCTCTGCATCGTAGAATTTAACAAGAGCTGTTTTCTTATTATAACCAACCCCATAATTTACAACTACATTTACTGCACCTTTGACAAGTTCAGACTCTGACTGAAGAACAACCTCAGACATATTAATCTCTTCAAACTCTTCAATATCAAGACGAGCGATGAGACTTCTCATATTCTTATCCGAATTCAGAGTTCTAATTTTAAGATCAACTCCTCCTTCTTCATTTGTTTCAGGAAGTAAGAAGTATGCTCTTTTTTCAATAGAATTCGCCTGTCTATCGATCGGATCAAGTCCATTATCTTCAAATGGCATTGACCAATTTCTTTCAAAAACTGGAAGCTTTACTATACCAAACTCTGTTTTAAGCTTTAAGTAAGAAAAATTCTCAAAGCCTCTTGTAAATGATAGCCCTTCAAAACGACTGGCCTTAAACTTCCAGTAATTCTTTTCAAATAGTGGTTTTCCATCTTCATCAAAAAATGCAAAGAAGTATGATTTCTTATCAGCAGTCGCACCGTAAACAAAATAATCATCCTTTCCGTCAAAATTTGCATCATATTTCATGATTGCGGAAATGGCTGAGTCTTCTTCAAGATTTAAAAGAATAGGATCCATTGTTCTACTCTCTTCTTTAAGAAGATAAATACGTTTCTTATTGCCTCCGTCTACGAAGAACATATCTTGAGCTACTTTATTAGAATTTCTAATAAGAACACGCTGAAGTGAGCTTCTCTTCACGGCCGGATTGATTGTCAAGATCGCCTTAGCGGGGATTTTTGTGATAAGCTTCTTTTCTTGCTTGCTAGCATTGATGTTAAGATCAATTTCGATATCAATATTTTGTATCTTGGTATCGGCACTCACAGCGACAGATAAGCTTTGATTCGAGTTGATATTAAGATCTCTTACATGACCTTTTATAATCATTTCATTTTCAACAACAGAAATTGAAAGTTCTTTGATCTCAGATGTATTGTAAGTTAAAGCTAGATTTTCTTCAGCAATAGGAAGAAGTGAAGCAAAGTCAAATTTAAAAGAAAAGCTTGTGCCATCTACCGTTACTTCATCAACATTCTTCAAGTTAACATCGAGAAAGTTATTGTACTTACGAGCAAGGGCAGCATCATAATCAATCAGTCGAAGACCATTCACACTTCTTGCACTATTTAAAATGATCTCTCGTACTTTTGCGACAGAAAGACTCGGGTCTTGAGATTTCAACATTCCTGCTAGAGCAGCAACATATGGAGCAGCATAAGACGTCCCTGTTTTAACATCATACTTATTAATACGAAGGATTTCTGACTCCATGCCAGTTGGTATTGTTGATATAATATTCTCTCCCGGAGCATAAATATCAACTTTTTGACCAAAGTTTGAACTTACAACTTTGTCGCCATTACCGTCTATTCCTCCGACACAAATAACTCTTGAATAGTTACATGGAAAAACTGGCTTATTTTTATTATTATTTCCTGCCGCTGCAACAATCACCACACCATTATCCATTGCATAATCAAATGCAGCTTTTACTTTTGGAGTGATTACAATTTTAGGAAATCCCATACTAAGGTTAACTACACTTGCACCATTTTTAGTAGCAAAGATAACTCCGTTAGCGATGAGCTCTGAAGTTAATTTTCCATCACTCGTAAAACCTGAGAACTTATCATCAAGTGCCTTTATTCCCATGATTTTGATTTTTGAGTGGGCCGCTCCAGTAATACCAAGCTCATTATTAGTCGCAGCGATCTGTCCTGCAATGAATGTACCGTGACCTAACTTATCAGAAAGGTCAGATGTATTTGTGAGAATATTTATCCCATGACACGGGTACTTGAAACGGTCTTCACCAACAATATTTTTGCAAACAGGATTTTCCCACAGACTTGCTTTAATATCTTCATGCTCAATATCAAGCCCAGAGTCAATTACTGCAACAACGATAGACTTTCCTTCTTTTTCAAGTTTAGAAATATTTTTTGCAGCATTAATATCAATCCCTGGTGTCGCATGAACAACTTCTCTATTATACTCACCAACTCGACGCGTATACTTTTGACCATCATTTTTAACAGACCACTGTCTCGAGTCGAGCTCTGTTGTTGCTAATGTAGATAGTGTAAGTAGTGATGTGATTAGGATATTAATTTTCATTACAGTCTCTCCCTGAACCAATTCCCATCGAGTTCACCACCTAGGACACCAAGAAACTTCTTAATAGCATCAAATGGTCCAGTTTTATACTTACTATTTCTTCGCCCAAAAGAGTTACCTGCAATTGGTTTATAAATATACTCATGATTTTTTCTAAATCCATTCACACTAGATTCAAGGTAAATATTATCAATTCCTACAAAATCAATCAGGTCGTCAATATTCACATAGTGAGCGTAGTAATAAACAAGGCGGGCAATACATTTTTGTCCATCTTTTATTTCGTCATCATAAAACTTGTTTAAACAACCACGTGCAAATCTTTCAATATGATCATAATCTCCACAACGTAACTCTTCAGCGATTGTTTTCGAACCTCCATGCTCATTATTATGGTAGCATCTTGCACTTACATGCTTCTGAGCTGCTTTCTCAAGTTTTTTGATATCCTCGCTCGAAGCAAATAACATTTTCTTCACGGCCTTATCAAAGAAGTGAAGCTTGGATTCAATTTTATAAAGTGAAAGATCACCCGCATCATTAGAGTGCTCCCCTGTAAATATCTCTCTTTGGAATTTCTCATTTACTTTCTTCATCTTTTTCCAAAGTCTTTTTTGAGAAATTGACCCACCTTCGGTCTTATCTAGATAAGTCGCATACATTGTTGAGAAATTATCGACATCTCCATCTTTCTTAACATCTTTTAATTTAGCTTCAAATCGAACATCTGTAGTATAAGCTGTTCCGTAGAGGTTACGTCCAAGATTTCTATGTGGATCAACATCAAAGCTAAAAAAGTTTGAATACATTTGAAGATAATAATTAGCTACATCTTTAAAGAAGTTAACATAATTAAATCCTGATTTATTTCCATATGTCGAAGATACAAAGCGTGTATCCTCTGCTCCTTTGAACTTAACAAGCATATCAGTCAATTTCTTTGCCCATTTGCTTACATAGAAAAGAAAACTAAACTTTGTTGAACCATCGTTAATTTTACTCGTAACTTTCACAGGAAAATCAGCTACTGCCTCAGTGTCTCTATTTTCAAGAATAGACACAAATTTCGCTACGTTCTTATAGAAGTCAGGGTTATCATTAAGATTTGGATCAAAGTTAAAGCTATAGTAATTCATATTCATTGTTCCAAAGGCCTTCTTAGACTCTCCAGACAAGATAGGGATTAGATAATTAAGCCCACCACGCATATAAAGCTCTTTGATATTTCCATCATCGAAATATACTTGGAACTCAAACTTTGATTTTCTATAAACTTGTATTCTCTTAAGTACTTTAAATCTAGAACCAACAGTTCCTGTAATTGAACTTCCATCAATGAGTGGTCCTTTTAAAGATAGAGAAACATCGGGAACAAAGTTTTCAGAGATAATTAAAGATTCTCCGATCCCCAATTCTTTCGATATTTTTTCATAAATTTTAGAAATTTCACTGTAACGATCTTCACTCGTCATTGAATCAGTTTTCCCAACAGATTCAAAGTTCTTTCTCAATCGACGAGTCAGCCAATTAACAAGAATATTCTTATATGGTTCCGACAAGGCCTGCTTCATTGAAGAGATTGGCTTAACATGTGAATAGCTTAGTAGTACTCCCATATTAGGAAACACGCTTCCACTGATAACCTGATTAATAACCCTTTCAAGTCCAAAGAACCAACCAATCGAGACAGAAAGTCCCGCAGTATCGGCTAGCTGAACAAAGTTGTCTGTACCAAGGGCTCCACCAATAACAATGTCTCGACCTAAAATCAAATTACCATTTAGCACAGGCGTATTCCATGAACTCATAGGAAGCGCTGGAAATTCTCCATGCTCAGTAAAGTATTTAATTGCATATTCTTTATTTTCTTCAAAATCTTTAAGTAACCACTTATAGCGTGCCTCACCATTACTAAAAACACGTAGCTCATCATTTAACATATCGACGGCCGAAGAGATTACAGTTGATTGAAGTTCAGAAAGTCCATATCTCCAAATATCATCGAGAGGTCCTTTTTGAACTCCTGAGCTAAAGCGAGTAGCATAACCTGGAAAAACTTCTGTGTGTAAGAATCCATCTTCAACGCCTTGAAGATTTAACTTCTTCGTGTATTTCATCTCAGGAGCATCTAGTTTTAAAATATCAACAATACTATTTCTTCTCGCAATTAATCTTTCCACAAGTAGCTTGGAAACAACATATGGGAAAGCAGAAGCTTCGACGATTTCTTCAAAATCAAAACGTGTAAGCTTTGAAATTTTCTCCCCTAGCCATTTAATATCATCAAGAGTTGCATTGAATTCTGCTTCTGTATCGTGAGTTAGAATAAAGTTTGACTCTTGCTTTGCAATTGCTTGATACGGAAACTTGTTAATACTCTCATCAAGGTCAACTAAAGTGTAAGCTAGCAGTGCTCCACGTAGAGCACGAGATGTTAACTTTTCAGGGATCATTGTAAGAGCGATATCAAGCCCATCAGTTTCAGAAGGCTCTTTTACCACAACGTCCTGAAGAACAAGGAAGTCATCACCTTCACTAACAATCCATCTTCCTGGCGCAAGCCCTAGGTCGAAAACAAGATCGATATCTTTAAAATCGTTTTTTTCTTTTGCATTTTTAAATTGCACTTTTAGCTTTGGTATATACTTCATTCGAGGAACGATGTAGCCAAGCTTACGAAGGAGGTTCTTTCTAAGAAGAACAGTGTGAATGTTTTTTGAAAGGTGTACTTGAATACGCTTCCCATCTTCATTTGTAGCATTAAATCTGAACATTCCAGAAAAACTATTAATTTTTCCGTTATATTTAAGTTCATCATTTGTATTAACTGATATTTCTCTATCAATATAAAACTCATCAAAGTGATCTTTTCCATCCCATAGATCATTTGCGACAGGATTAAGCTTAGAAAGATCAACTCCTTCATTTTGATAAAGATCAAATGCCATTTCAGGATCAAGCACACCATACTTATTGTGAACAAGGTCATTAGCAGGGAGACCAGAGTTATCAACGGCAACTGCTGTCATGGAGGCAACAACATTGCTGGTCGATAAAATAGATAACAATAATGTGAGTGTAGCGAGTAACTTCATCTTAATCCTTAGGCTGATTTGCTTTTATTTTTGCAAATTAGATGCCACATCTCTTTGAGAATTCTGCAGATTTTTACAAACAAGCTCTGCAAGCTGATAAGTGTGAAAATAGATGGAGTTTTTAGAGTCAACAGAGTCAATATGCTCACGCTTATCTTTTTTTGATGATTTCTCTAACTTATTAGAAATATGTTCAAGCCCATTATGAACAACGTCCATTTTCAATACGTTAGCTGCGACATTTCTTTCACACTCAGAAGAGGCGAATGCACTTTGAACAAGGATACAGACAATAGATAGTAGAATGATATTCTTTAACATAGGGCCTCCAAAATTTTAAATATAGATGGAAACACTCTATCAAGAATCAAGGTAGGCCCATTAAATATTGTATAATCTATAGATAGTGTATAGAAGTTAGACAGTTGAAATTTTTGCAGAGTTAAATAGCAATGGTTGTCTTCATCTCCCTAGAAGGCTATATAGAGCAAAATATATTTCTGGAGGATTCATGAAAAACACAATCTTGGCACTGGCATGCCTTATAAGCCTATCTTCGCTTGCGAAAGATACATTTATCATCACATCTGATGAAACATTTGGTCCAATCATTGGTTTTAGCGACTCAAGCTTTAACTACAAGGAATCAGATTCAGTTCGTTCTAGAGAGTTCTGTTTCTATGGAAATATCAATGAAGTATGTTCGCAAATAGAGGAAGCAGCATTCCTCAAGTCTGCAATGTATGGGCAAGGTAACCATGACGACATGAAGCTACTTAGCTGTGAAGTTGTAGGTGGAGAAGATGAGTACTCTCCAGAATTCGTAAGAACTTCTTATAATTTAAGTGATGATTACGGTTCAGATTTTGATGTAACAAGAAAGATCGAAAAGTGTGTTCAAAGTTCAATGAGTAAATAATAAAAAAGCCTTCATACGAAGGCTTTTTTTATAAAATATTATCTTGAATCATTTTATCAGAAATCCTCTCGGCTAAAGCTGTAATAGTCAAAAGAGGTGTTGCACCAAGAGAGCGTGGAATTATTGATGCATCAACAACATAGAAACCTTCATATAAATTTCCATCATCAGAAAAGACTTGCCCCTTATGATTAACAACTCCTGTACGGTGACTATCTCCCATAGGGCAACCACCAAGAGGATGGGTCGCCATCATTTTATCTTTAAATATTGAAGTTCTTGGATTATCTAAGTAAAGACCACCAAGCTCATTTGAAACAGCTTTCATTCTATCAGTAATGACAGAGTAGAATTCCTCTTTTATGACATCCTTATAAATTACTTTGATCTTATCATTTTTATCTAACACATATCTACCAGCAGAAGCATCGTGCCCACAAGCAAGAAAAAGCGTTGAGTAATTAAGAGCACCATCAACCTCAAGTTTGCTCGAGTCGACAGAAAGTCCCTTGTCTTTTTCAACTCTATCCCACTGTGCCTTTGAAAAAGATATTTTATCTTTATTATGAATAGAATAACGAGCAAGTGCAGTAGCAACGAAACCGGCGATAGGAGAAGGAATAGATCCCTCTAATAAAAGAAACTGCTTCTCTAGATTTTTATCTTTATTTAATTCTCGATAATTTCCATAAGTTGAAATACCTGGACCAACTTTTCCCTGAGCAAAGAACTTCCGCTTTGAAACCCCTGTTCCCACAGAATTAGTTATCGCATTTCCATTATAGCAGAAACCCATAACGTCAGCATTTAATGATAGCCTTGTTCCAAGAACTTTTGAAAGCTTCAATCCGTTTTTTTGGGACTTTAGTAAAATAGAAGTACTCCCACGAGAACCTGCACCTAAAACAACATTCTTTGCTCGTACGACTTTATTCATCAATTTCATTGTCGTTGGATCTACAACTTTAACTTCATATCCAAAAGATGTTTTTGAAATATTTTCGACTTCAGCATTTGTGAAAATTTCACATCCATTTGCCTGAGCCTGATATAAGTAGTTATAAGGAAGAATATTCTTAGCACCAACATTGCAGCCAGAACAACAGTCTCCACACATAGTACAATCGCCGCGGTCTACGCTATATTGAGACTTATCAGTATATTTAATATTAAGAGTTAAAAAACCAACATTTACCTTAAGCTTCTTTACTGCTTTCCCAAATATACTCGACTTGGTTGTTTGCTCAATATCAGCTTGATTCGCTCTTGACTCAAGTTTCCGCTCCGCTCTTCTATAATAATCTTCGAGCCCACCAAGAGCGTGAATAGAATGCTTTTCAACATCCTCCCGTATTTCTTTAGGCCACTCATCTTGAAGTAGTACTGCACGTGTTGGTCTAATGGCAATTGCAGCATTTATCAAAGATGTTCCACCAAGACCATTTGCCGAAATGATATCAAGATCACCTTCATCATCTTTTCCTAGCGTTTGATCAATAAGGCCATTAGGGTTAACACTACTTCGAACAGCTGTGGCCATATCAGTAATTTTTTTGGGAAAATCTCCTGGATTAAATTCCTTACCTCGTTCAAGAACGCAAATACTTGCATTAGGATATTCTTCAGACATTCTTTGTGCCACTACGCTTGCACCATAGCCAGATCCGATGATTAAAAGATCATATTCATCCTTAAGATTCTTAATACCCTTAATTGAGAGAGAATTGTTTTGTGAGCTTGGGAAGAAGTAGTCAACTATGGAAGATGGCCTTCTTTTCAAATTTTGAGCACAAGAAGTGAGAAAAGCTGTAGTTGTTAGTAAAAAAGTTCTTCTTGTTGCCATAATACACTCCTTGGCCAAGGCCAATTACAGAATATATTTTAACAAACGAGAGAATATTTACTACATGAACAAAATATTGCCCTCACCAAACTGTTATAACGTAGAGGGGCCAAGAAAATCAGAGATGCGACAAGCGCATCTCGATCTTTATAACTGATTAATTTCGTTGCTACCAATCAATAGGAAAGTAGTCTTTAAGAAATTTTCCACACCAATGCTTACCAGTATTAATACCATCAATAAAAGGATCACATACCCGAGCGGCTCCATCAACGATATCTAAAGGTGGTTGAAAGTCATGAAGGTTTTCTTTTCTTTTTGCTAATTCAACTGGATCTTCATCAGTTACCCATCCTGTATCAACAGCATTCATATAAATACCATGATCAGCAAGCTCTGATGCCGACGTGTGAGTTAACATATTTAAAGCGGCCTTTGCCATATTTGTATGCGGATGCCTTGGCTCTTTCTTAAAACGGTGAAACTTCCCTTCCATTGCCGTTACGTTAACAATATGTTTCTTTCCAGTGTTGTCACGCTTCATCATCGGCGTCAGTTTGTTACAAAGAACAAACGGAGCGATAGCATTTACAAGTTGAACTTCAATCATCTCCGGAGTATTAATCTCCCCGATTTTCAAACGCCAGCTATTTGTCTTTCTGAGATCTACCTGTTGTAAATCTACATCAAGCTGCCCTTGAGGGAAAATTTCTTGAGTAACAAGAGAGTCATCAATTGTATATGGGATTTGCGAAAGCTTTGCTGATTCACGAAGTCCAAGTCCAGGGGCCTCATGCTTATGCCATGAAACAGGCATTGCTTCAGTATCAACTGGCCCAGTTAAGTGTTGGCCAGCATTTCTTAGCTCTATCAAACACGCCTCTTGACGTTGAAGGAGTTGTTGCGCTTCTGGAGAAAGATCAGAAAGTGCCTTCGCCTCATTTTCCATTAAGTGTGCATAGAACCCAGGTGGTCTACGTACGGTCTGGGCCGCATTATTAATTAAGATATCAAGACGATCATATGTGGCCTCGACATAGTTACAGAATAACTCTACAGATGGCGTATGGCGAAGATCAAGTCCATGGATATGAAGACGATGCCCCCATTCTTTGAAATCCTCTTCTTTTGAATATCTTATTGCAGAGTCTACAGGGAAACGGGTTGTCGCGATAACAGTAGCTCCAGAACGTAACATCATAAGAGTTGCGTGGTATCCAATCTTAAGTCTCGAACCAGTAATAAGCGCAACTTGACCAGTCAGATCTGTTCTTTGATGACGCTTAAAATAATTTAAGTCCCCACAATCAATACACATTGTATCGTAGAAGTGGTGAAGCTTTGTAAACTCTACCTTACAAACATAGCAATTTCGTGGAGAGGAAAGTTCCGGTTGTGCAGCATTAAGAGATGCTTGATCCATCCCAATCATCTTTGGAGCAACAAAAATTGCATCTTCGCGAGCAGTACGTATTCCAGTAGTCGCACGGGCCTCTCTATCAGCAAGAGTCTTCTTTTTCTTTCTAATACGCTTCACATCTTTTTGACGTTTAGCAATCTCTTTTCTATCTGGACGAGATAATCTTCCTGATAAAGTTAGAAGTTTAACTCGCTTCTCTTCACTTAAGTGAACAAGTTGCTCACTATGTTCTACAAACATACCAAGAATTTCGAGACAATTATCAAGCTCTTCATCAGTGAAGCGATGCTTGAGTTCATCAAGGTAGTCTTCGTGGGTTTCAATTTTCTTTTCTTCGTTTTCACTCATTAAGAATTCTCTCTTTTATATTAAATGGAGTTAAAATATTCTAAAATTCCGGCCTGCATTTTTTCCTCAATCTCGCTGATTGAGATTGAAAGCTTCTCTTTTAAGAAAGGAATAAAATCTCTTGGTAGACCAGAACGGAAAATACTCTGTCCACCTTGATAATTAATTTTAAGAGCAACAGCATGAAGAGCGTGGCGATGAAACTCCATCAACTCATGATCTTCAGGTGTTGCATAATTATCTTTAAAGCGTTGAAACATCTTGAAACTTCCAAGATAGAGCTTATCACCAACCAGTGGAAGTCCCCTTACCATCGCATGAACGCGGATCTGGTGCTGACGACCACTTTGTGGAAAGGCCAGACCTAGAGCATAACCATTTTCACGGTATATAACTTTAAATTTTGTATGGGCCTGCTTTCCTTCATGGGAGTCTTCAGGATAATGATCGATATAGACTCTCTTAAGCCCCGTATCTCCTGCCCCAAGCCTCTCTTTTGATTCAAAATACTCACGGCCATCATAGGTTTCATTTTCTTTTGAAATAAAGAAATAACACTTCTTCACCTTATCATGAAAGAACTCTTCACCAAGGGTATTTGATGTTTCAGGATTCTTTCCAAGTAGCATCACGCCTGATGTTTCACGATCAAGCCTGTGAATGCTGTGGATTGTCTGATTATACTTTTCACCAAAATAAACAGTCGCACAGTAAAAAAGATGTGATCCTGTCGGGTGGGCGGCCATGTAAGCAGGCTTTGCAATGACGATTAAATTCTTGTCTTCATAAAGAACTTCAGGGTGCTCATCTTTTTCAAGTAACTCCCCATTCCAGTACTCATCTTCTTGAGTAGTATTTGGAACTGTAAAAGTTAGTTCTTCTTGATAATGTAAAATAGTCGATGGGCGATGCTTCCCCTCGCGATTATGAATAACAACATCGCCGGCCTTGATGCGTTTTTTGATTTCTTGACGCGACCAGGTCTCCAAGTAAATTTGTAGAAACTGGTCAAGGCGCATTCCCTCGTGACTTTCTTCAACGTAGTAAGTCGCTTGATATTTTTCAGTGGTGAATGATTTCCTTAGTATGGCCATAACCCACCATATTTAGCTTATTTATGATGGCTTGTGAATTAGAAAAACGAAAAAGGCCCCGTCAATGACGAGGCCCTTTATATAATACTCTACTTTAAATTTATTTATTAAAGATCGATACTTAGAAGCTCTGGAAGGATAACGTTTTCAAGGTTAGATCCTGGAGTTCCAATGTGAGCAGATACTTCTTCGATTAGCTTTTCTCTAGCAGCTGAATCTTCTTTAGCAGCTTCGAAATCTGCAAAAGTTTTACCAGTGAAGTGCTCGATATTCTTAGCAATTGCTTGTTGATCTTCAGCTCTTAGCTCACCATTTGAAGAGCTCTCAAGCATTTTCTTAACTTCTTTTTCCATTGTTACAAGAGAAAGTGCTTTCTCTGCTGGAATTTTAAAAGCAACAGAGTAGTCAGAAGCTTTCTTAAACATTTCTAGGTCTTCTTTGTTTGCTGCCATAAGACCAGTATCTGTTGTTTGTTGCTCATCTTCGTATAGGTCACCTGTGATGATCCCTTCGTATACATATTCATCATTAAGAACATCATATCCGTAAAGATCTACGATTTCGTAGTTGTCACCCCAAGCATCACCGATAAATCCAAAGTCAAATTCATCATCCGCTTGTACATCTCTAAACTCACGTGCAAGTGAAGAGTTGCTTGAGTAGTAATCCCAATAAGAAAGTGTCTTAAGGTAATAAACGTCTACTGCAACGTACTCGTCATATTTACCATCATAATATACAAACCAACCATCTTTTAAAGATGCCCACTCGTCCTTTTCCATTGTGTTATACGGAGTATAAGCTGGATCAGTATTGTTTAGTGCGTTTACAAACTGTTGCCCATTGATTGATGGAGAAGTATATTTTCCATAAGTAGAAGTAGAACCACCTCCACCTCCGCCACCACCACATGACGCTAGCATGATTGCAGTTGTTGATAGTAGTGCTAAATTCTTAAGTGTCTTAGTCATTTTTTTCTCCATTGAATCCCTCTCTCCTATAAATAGTTTCTTGTTATGTGTGCGCGATAAATGAAAAACATTTTCAACACAGTGTGTATAACGTAGAAACTTCATGTTTGAAACGTAAGTGTAAAACTTATATACAATCCCCGTGCCAAAATTAGATAAGATATTGGAATGACTTTGACACCATTAATGCAAAGCGCACGAGTAAATAGTGGAGTCATTTAGTCACCGTTCAAGATTTTGGAACCGAAATGACCCCAAAAAGTTCAATATTTTTAGACACATAGCACATAAAATAAGTCTTTCAAGACGTAATAAAAGGAAGTAATATTTCATATATTTTATTTTTGTAATATAAGGTCACCAATGCAAAAAATTGAAGATGAACTATTCGATTTACTCCCTCACTTTGAGAGTTTCTTCTCTCGTGTGGGCTTTAAAAGAATTGATGGTGCAATTTTTGGACTACTAACCTTTTCTAAAGATGCATTAAGCTCTGAAGAAATTGAGAAGGTCTTAAATCTTTCACAAAGTGCAGTGTCACAATCTTTAAAGACGCTAACTTTATACTCAATGATTGAGACTCATGATCACAAAGAAATAAAGAGGCTAAAACTTCACACGGTAAAAGAGGATGCTATTCAAATTGTTTCAAGTGTCATTAGAAAGCGTGAGCTTGGTCATCTACAAGAATTTGAAAAGATGAGCATGAAGGCCCTTCAAATAGTTGGAGATGAAAAAAGAAAGTCGCGACTAGGCTCAATTCTTGTAACAACGCAATTTGCGAAAACAGTGAGTCAATTTCTTGTTGACCTCACAGATGAGATTGAAAACCCATACCCTATCATTGAAAAGCTTCCACAGGTATTTAATCTTTTAAAGACTAATATGCCACACCTTGGAAATGCAAAAGAACAAATACAGAACAAAATTATGGGGAAGCTTGGTAACTGGCTTTCAAATGGAGATATCAGATGAATTTATCAAGAGTTGTAATTACAGGTGTAGGATTAACTGCGCCAAATGGTAATAACCTACAAGAGTATAGAAAAGCTCTACTTGAGCAAAAATCAGGAATCACGGAGAAAGAAGTCCGCTTCATGGGTAAAATTCCTGTTGGCGAATGTAACTTCGATGAAGAAAAACATCAGAAGAAAAAAATGAGAAGACGTGGAACGAGAGTTGGTGCGATTTCTGTATATTGTTCTAAAGAAGCTTTAGACGACGCGGGAATTAATTTAGCGCAAACAGATGTTTCAAGAGTTGGAATCTATCTTGGTATCACTGAGCATGGGCCAGTTGAAACAGAAGAAGAACTTTTCCAATTCTATAAAAATAACGAAGAAAATACAAAACTTTGGACACATCATCATAATCCAAGAACAGTTGCAAATAACCCGGCAGGAGAAGTTTCTCTAAACCTTGGAATCACTGGTCCTCACTACACAATTGGTGCGGCATGTGCGGCAGGAAATATGGGAATTATTCAGGCCGTTCAGATGCTTCAACTTGGAGAAGTAGATCTTGCACTGGCCGGCGGTGTTTCAGAATCATCAAATAGTTTTGGAAACCATGTTTCATTCATGGCCCAAGGAGCACTAGCAGATAATCCAACAGATCAGTCAATGGCATCGAAGCCGCTTGATAAAGATAGAAATGGAATTGTTATCTCTGAAGGTGGGGCTGTTTATACACTAGAAAGACTTGAAGATGCTATCGCTCGTGGGGCAAAAATCTACGGAGAGATTGTTGGTTACCATAGTAATAGTGATGCAACGGATTTTGTACTTCCTAATCCAACAAGACAACTTGAATGTATGAAAGCAGCTATTGCAAAAGCAAAAATTGAAAAGAATGAAATTGATATCGTTAACCTTCATGCAACAGGAACTCAAATGGGAGATATCCAAGAAATGAAGGGAATTATAGAAATGTTCGCAGATAGTCCAAATACAAAAGTAAACTGTACAAAAGGACTTATTGGACACTCAATGGGAGCTGCCGGAGCTCTTGAACTTGCAGGAAATCTTCCAAGCTTTAGCGACAACCTTATCCACCCATGCCACAAGATAGAGAATCTTGATCCAGAGTGTGCATTTGATGGACTAGTTCTCGATAAACCAATTACAAGAGAAGTAAATTATATTCTTAATAGTTCATTTGGAATGTTAGGAATAAATTCAGTACTAATCGTAAAAAAATATCATAACTAATTAAAACAGGAGTAGAAAATGACAGCTGAAGAAGTAAGAAAAATCGTATTAGACATTATCGCAGACATCGCAGTTGACGACGACGTAAATGATATTGTTGATGAAACACCACTTAGAGAACAACTTGATCTTGATTCAATGGACTTCCTTGATATCGTAATGGAACTTAAGAAAAGACACCAAGTAGAAGTTCCACAAGAAGATTACGGACAACTAGCATCAATGAGCAGTTGTGTTGCTTACTTAACACCAAAATTCCAATAATTATTTGAAGTAGCAGGGAGGTTTGCCTCCCTGTTTTCTTAAGGCCTTTATGAAGCAAAAGTACGATACAATTATTATAGGCGCAGGAATGAGCGGCCTGGCAGCTGGCATAAGACTGGCGATGTATGGGAAGAAAGTTGTTATCCTCGAGAAGCATTTTATCTCAGGGGGACTTAACTCTTACTACCAAAGAGGAAAGAGAAAATTCGACGTTGGTCTACACGCGATGACAAACTTTGTTGAAAAAGGAACAAAGGCAAAACCTCTAACGAAACTATTAAAACAATTACGTATAAGATATGAAGAATTAGAACTTAGTGAACAATCGACTTCTCTAATTAAGTTTAAGTCTGAATCAATGCACTTTTCGAATGATTTTGAATTACTCACAAGCGAAGTGGCCAAAAAATTCCCACATGAAATTGACGGTTTCATAAAGTTTGTAAAGCATATTGAAGACTTCAATGAAGTGGCCCTTGATAATGAAACATTCATGGCAAAAGATGTCGCCAGAAATTTTTTAAAGGACAATCTCTTAATCGAGATGATCTTTGCTCCCCTATTGATTTACGGATCGGCATGGGAGAATGATATGGACTTCTCTCAATTTGTTATCATGTTTAAAAGTATTTATTTAGAAGGTTTTTGTCGCCCAGATGGAGGTGTTCGCACAGTCATCAATCTTCTTTTAAAGAAGTATGAAGAACTTGGGGGAGAACTTCGTTTCAAGGCCGAAGTTTCAAGCATAGATCATAGAGACGGAAAAATTCAAAGTGTCACACTAAAAAATGGCGATATTCTAGAGACAGAAAAAGTAATCTCAAGCATGGGACACCCTGAAACCATGGCAATTACAGGAGAGACGAGTAAGGGACTACCAGAAGTTGGTCCACTGACTTTTTGTGAGTCTATTCTTTGTCTCGATAAGAGACCTGCTGATCTTGGAATTAATGAAACAATTATTTTCTACAATGACAGTGATATTTACGAATATAAGTCACCTCAGACATTCTATGACAATAGAAGTGCTGTTATTTGTTTTCCAAATAATTTTAAAAACGACACAAGTGATGAGGGAATTGCGAGGGTAACTTATATTGCTAATTATAAATTCTGGAAAGAACTTGAAAGAAAAGAGTACCTTGCGAAGAAAGAAATTCTGGCACAGGACTCATTTAATACAATAAAGAGTTGCTTCAATCAATTTGAGGCAAAAGTCTTATTTAAAGATGTCTTCACTCCAACAACAATTGAAAGATATACTGGTCACTTTGGTGGAACTGTCTATGGCTCAACGGATAAGCTTAGAAATGGCAAAACTCATATCGAAGGGCTTTATCTTTGTGGAACCGACCAGGGATTTCTTGGAATCGTGGGTTCGATGTTAAGTGGGATTTCAATGGCAAATCTTCACGGATTAATGGAATAGAAACAAGGAAAGATAATGAAGTTTAAAAATGTCGTCATCGAAGATTTTGCGACTTACCTCCCAGAGGAATATATTACAAGCGCTGATCTTGAAAAGATGCTTGAGCCTATTTATACGAGACTAAAGCTTCCTGCGGGAAGACTTGAGCTGATGACGGGAATTGAAAAGCGTGGAGTATGGCCCGCCGGAACTCTCCCAAGTAGCTTATCTTCGGCCGCGGCGAATAATCTCTTTAGAAAAGGTAAAGTAAAAAAAGAAGATATTGACCTTCTTATTCACGGTTCTGTTTGTCGTAATTTTTTAGAGCCATCGACGGCTTCAATCATTCACGGAGATCTTGAGCTTAATGAAAATTGTACAATTTTTGATCTTTCAAATGCTTGCCTTGGCGTGATGAATGCATTTGTTGTCGCTGCCAATATGATTGAGCTTGGACAGATTAAAAGAGCACTCATTGTCTCTGGAGAAAATGGCGCTCCTCTTTTACATGAGACGGTCAGAAGATTAAACACTGACGAAACAATCACAAGAAAATCAATTAAGAAGTACTTTGCTAATTTAACGATTGGTTCAAGCGCCTGTGCCTTTGTATTAACGAGTAAGGATCTGTGTCCCGATGGTCACGAAATTTGTGGAGGAGCAATCCTTACAGATTCCACGGCCAATAAGCTTTGCCAAGGAGATGGTGATCCTAACTCATTATTTATGGAAACAGATTCTGAAGCCTTATTAGAACATGGAAAAATTCTTGCGGATAAGACATGGTCAAAAGCGAAAGAAAATCTTTCTTGGTCTAATAATGACGTTGATCTTGTAATCGGTCACCAAGTAGGGAAGGCCCACAAGGAAATTGTCCTCTCAAGACTTGGACTTGATAAACATGGTACCTATGATTCATTTCCATTTCTTGGAAATACAGGTTCAGCTGCGCTTCCAACGACATTAATATTAAAACATGAAAATACACCAATTAAAAAAGGTGAAAGAATTGCATTAGTAGGAATTGGCAGTGGCCTATCTTCTCTTGCACTAGGAGTTAAGTGGTAATGCAAACACAACAATTACAAGAGACAACTTGGAAGACACAATATCCATTTAAAAGTAACTTCTTGAACATAGATGGGGTTAAACTTCACTATATCGATGAAGGACAGGGCGAAGCGGTGATTATGCTTCACGGAAACCCAACATGGTCATTTTTCTATAGAAATGTTGTTAATGAATTAAAAAAAAATCACCGTTGTATTGTTCCTGACCATATTGGTTGTGGGCTTAGTGATAAACCACAAGATTATGATTACACACTAGAGAATCATATTTCAAATATCTTAAAACTCATTGAAGAGCTTAAGCTTGAAAGTTTCTCACTTATCGTTCACGACTGGGGCGGAGCAATCGGAATGGGAGTGGCCACTCGCCTACCAAGTAAAGTTAAGCGCATGACCATAATGAATACGGCGGCCTTTCTTTCGCAGGAAATTCCATTCTCAATCTCAATTTGTAAGCTCCCATTAATTGGAGAGAAAATTGTAAGAAACTTCAATGCATTTGCATGGCCTGCAACTTTTATGGCCGTGGAAAAGAAGCTTCCAAAAGAAATTAAAGAAGGTTTTCTTCATCCATATAATAACTACGAAAATAGAATTGCGACAGCGAGATTTGTAAAAGATATTCCTCTCAATACTAATCACGTAAGCTTCAATACACTAAAAGAAATTGAAGAAAAGCTACCAACAGTTACTTGTCCAAAACTCTTCTTATGGGGTGCAAAGGACTTCTGTTTCACACTCAACTTCTTAAAGCGCTGGAGAGATTTCTTCCCAAGTGACAAGTATGTAATTCTAGAAAATGCAGGTCACTATCTTATGGAAGATGAGACCGAAAGATGCATGCAAGAGATCAAAGGATTCTTTAATGAACATAGCCAGTCGAATTGAAGCACAGGCAAAACTTAGACCACAGCAGATAGCTGTTAAATTCCCCAAAAAACTTGGGGATGATACTTATTTATATAAGTCTCTTACATTCAAAGAGCTAAATGATAGAAGTAGTCACTACGCCTCTTATCTTAGAGATCAAGGAATCGTAAAAGGAAACAAGGTTCTTCTTTTCGTTAGGCCCTCACTTGATTTCTCTGCTCTCGTTTTTGCAATCTTCAAACTAGGTGCGGTACCTGTTTTAATTGATCCAGGTATGGGAAGAAAGAATCTTATTACAGCGATCAAGCAAGTAGCCCCAGATGCACTAATGGCAGTTCCAGAAGTTCACTTCATGAGAATCTTTTTTAAAGAGGCATTTGCAGGAATCAAAACTTTTATTTCAACAGGAATTGCTTTTAATAAAGATACACATACACTTCGAAAAATGAAGAAGGCCACACCGAAGGAGTTTATCACAGAACAGTGCGATCCTGAAGATATGGCAGCAATACTTTTTACTTCTGGGGGTACAGGAATTCCAAAGGGAGTTGTTTACACCCATAAGATCTTTAATAAGCAGACAGATATTTTACAAGAGATGTTTTCTTTAACAGATAAGGATATTGATCTACCAGGTTTTCCACTATTCTCATTCTTTACAATGGCCATGGGAATGACAAGCTGTATCCCGGATATGAATCCATCAAAGCCGGCAAAGTGTAAACCAATGGCACTAGTTCAAAATATTGCAGATAATAATGCTACATTTGTCGCTGGTTCGCCTGCCATTTGGGAGAGGGTCGCTGATTACTGTCTTGAAAATAATCTTATCCTTCCAAGCGTGAAGTATCTTGTGATGTTTGGTGCACCTGTTCGTGTTGAGCTTCACAAGAAACTACAACGAGTTCTTACCAATGGAACTACATATACTCCTTACGGAGCAACAGAGGCCCTTCCAATCTCAAACGTTAGTGGAAAGTATATTCTAGAAAATACGGCTAAACTCTCAAATGATGGAAATGGAACCTGTATTGGGACACCGGCTCCAGGTATTGAAATTAAAATTATCAAGGCCCATGATCGCGTCATTACCTCATTTGAAGACATCGAAGAAGTGTCTTCTAATCAAGTTGGCGAAATCATCGTTCGTGGAGATGTGGTAACGAAAGAATATTACAAAATGCCTGATAAAGCTCTTGAGGCGAAAATCAAAGATGGAGACACTTTCTGGCACAGAATGGGGGATGTCGGCTACTTTGATGAACAAGGTAGACTTTGGTTTATGGGGCGCAAGATTCATCGTCTTGAGCTTGAAGATCAAATCAAGTACTCAATTCCTGTCGAGGCAATCTTTAACAATCACCTACTCGTAAGACGTTCAGCACTCGTAGGAATACAAAAAGACGGAAAGATGAAACCAGCGATCGTTATTGAGCCTAATGAAAAGTACTACCATCAGTATCAGTTCAAAAAAGATCTGATGCAACTTGGTAGTCGCTATAAACATACTCAAGATATTGAAAATATCTACTTTATGGAAAAGTTTCCAGTTGATATTAGACATAATATTAAAATCGATAGAAAGCTCATTGAAAAGCTTGTGAACGCAGGAAAAGTGAAGTGAAGATTTTAATTACAGGGGCAACAGGCTTTCTTGGATTACATATTGCTGAAGAGCTAAAAAAAGAAGGACATGAAGTAGTTAACTTTTCACGTTCTCACACAAAAGAACTTGATGCCATTGGTGTTTCAACAATTCAAGGTGATCTTTCAAATGTAACTGATGTTCAACATGCCCTCTCACAAAACTTTGAAGCTATTTTCCATGTCGCTTCCAAAGTTGGAATGTGGGGAAAATGGGAAGAGTTTTATCGTATCAACTTTGAAGGCACTAAGAATCTATTTGATGAGGCTAAGAATTGTGGAGTAAAGTACTTTGTCCACACAAGTACTCCAAGTGTTGTTTTTGGAAAAGATGCTATTGAAGGAGCCAATGAGTCACTTGGGTACCCGAAAGAATACTTGAGCTATTATGCTAAGAGCAAGGCGATGGCCGAAGAATATATCTTAAACGACAATAGTCCAATTAAAAGATGTGCTTTAAGACCACATCTTATTTTTGGAAAGCGAGATCAAAATATCATCCCACGCCTACTTGAAGCGAATAAAAATTCAAAACTTAAAATTATCGGTAATGGCTCTAACCTCGTTGATGTAATCCATGTGACCAATGCCACACATGCTCATCTACTGGCCTTTGAAGAGCTGCAAGGTGACGCTAAGAATAATCATAAGGCATACTTTATCGCTCAGGAAAAACCTGTAAATTTATGGAGCTTCATCAATTCTATTCTTGTACATAAAGGTCAACAACCCGTAACAAAAAAAGTCAGCATTAATACTGCTTATGCTATTGGTTACCTTGTTGAATTATTTTTAAAAACATTTAAAATATTCAATATACACCCGCCAATGACGAGGTTCGTGGCATTGCAACTTGGTACTTCGCATTACTTTTCACATGATAATGCAAAGAGAGATTTTAACTACTCTCCGGTAGTATCAATTGATGAGGCCATTAAAGACTTATAAGGATTGTTATGTCTAAGAAAGTTTTAATTGTTGATGATGAACAAGAAATCAGATCTCTTTTGAATTTAATTTTTGAAGAGATGGGTTTTGAACCAACTCTATGCAGCAATGGTAAAGAAGCATTCGACATCTTAGAGAAACAAGACTTTGATCTACTCTTCACTGACAATCAAATGCCAGTAATGTCGGGAGAAGATTTACTTAGAGAGATTGAAGGGACGAAAAACCCTGAAATGAAAATAATTCTTGCAACTGGAAAGTCCCTCTCCCTCATCCAGTTAGTTGAGGAGAATGACTTATACCTATCAGTTGATTACCTTCTGAATAAGCCGTACAGCCCAACGAAAATTGGTGATGCACTAGAAGAACTATTCGGCACTAGCAGGGGCGCGTAAATTATTTTCTAATTGGAATTGTGTAATAATATTTGCCTTCACTTTACCTTCGTTAAAATAATTCTTATATCCGGTCGCTCCATTAACAGTGGCCTGAAAATAGCCTTTATTATTAAAAGAACCAAAGATCTGGTGAAGCGAATTTACGGTTTCCACATTATTAACGAGATCATTTGAAAAGTCTTTAAAACGCCAAAGTGGTAGTGATTTATCACGTAAGTCCCCAGCGATTTTATTTTCTGTTTCCATACACTTTTGAATCATCACTTTTTTCTTGCTAGGCCTAAAAATATATTTCCATCTATATTTCTTACTACACTTCTTATAAACATATCCACCAAAGTTTACAGTGGTCCACTCTTTTAAAAAATTATTATAACTTCCATACAGCTGGTGCTTACAACCACCAAACAAGGACCTAAGCTTAGAAAAAATATTTTTTGACTTTGAACTACAGATATTATTTAAAATTGAAAATACATTAGAACTATTCTGCCTAATGAAAACTTCAAGATTTGTATTATCTAGCATAATCTGAGAATTAAATTCAGCAGGCGCAGTGATGGCATTATTAAATACAGCTTGAAACAGTGAGTAGCTATTAGTTCTATTTACAAGGCGATCTTTCATTGCACTCTTAACCTTGTCCTTGGCAAGCTTTGAGTTTTGATCAATTCGATAACGGTTACCTAGTTCAACAGTTAAGATATTATCAGCAAAAATATTAAAGTCTCGTTTCGTATTTAGAATATTTTCAGAGGCCTCGTAATTAATTGAAACGGTTTTACTTTCAACCTCTGTACGAGCTGCCAACTGTTCAAAACCAAGTAGTTTACCAAGGGCCGCAGTTAAAAGTTTAGAGAAGAAATTTTCTTTATAACTTAGCTTTTCATAGTTATGAGTGAAGAACTTAAAAACGACACCTTCTTTTAGAATCTCACTAAACTCAGTGGCAGCATTTCTAATACCACCCCAGATGAAGGCAAGAAATTTTGAAGTCTTCACTTCCTTCTGTCTCATTTCTTTAGTCTTAATATTGTCCGCAAGAATAGCATTATTATAATTTTTGAATTTTAGAACTTGTTCCACCTGTCCCATCACCTGACTGTCTGTTAGGTCTTGCTGGTAAAGAGAGAGATACGTCTTATAACTTCCTTCGTATGAGTACTCAAAGTCATACTGAAAAAGAGTGAGTTTTAAAAGTCCGAAGAAATCCATTAGAAGAGTAGCATTTGCACCTGCTTCAATACCTTTTGTATCTTCAGCAGTAAGTCTTAGAACTTCATTTTCTTCCTTCTCATCATCAGGCCCAAGCTTTTGAACCGTGACCTTAGACTTTTTGACAAAATTTGAATAGACACCAATTCCACCCGAAAAGTATGTTCCAATTGGAGCAGTGGCCATTCCTCCAGCTCCAAGCGTAAAAGAATCTTCCTTAGTCACATAGTCATAGTCGGAAAGTTGATGAAGACTTTCTGGTTTGAAGTATTTAAAAATGAAAAAGAGATGGTCAAACTTTGTCTGAAGACCATCACTCACATTATCTGCAAAGTGATTAAAGCGCATAGTTCTCTTATATGTAAGACCAGCATATGCGAGTAAGTTCTTGTCACTGATATTAATAACGTCCTCATTTTTAAGTTTCTTTAAAAATGCAGCGGCATCAATCTCAATAATCATTTCATCATTAACGATATACTTATCTTCAACAAATAATGCTGGTGCAATTGAGCGATTAAAAAGAACCTTGAAACTAGAAAAGTCATTGGCATGTTTCCAACCAACCATATTTGTTCCACCAAAGATTCCATTATTAATTGACTGGTCAGCTAAACGTGAACCGATTGTTTCATAATTAGTTTGATAGTGAGAAAGAATCTGACCATAAACATCAGAGTAGTTAGCAATGTTATTTGGATTGGTACTTGAAGCTTGCGAGTTTAATAATGCCTGCCCTAACTGAAAAGTAGAGAATTGTTGTGCAAATGAATTTAGAGAAAAGAACACTACAAGAATCGCTAGTATCTTCACTTTACACCCCCAACAGGCCCATAACTTTTGCCTGAGTGATGAAGTAGCTTAGAAGATCCAACGTGCAGCTAAAAGTAACTTCGATTATCCGTCAGGGAAAAATTATACAGACCTATCGGGAAAAGCGGTAATAACGGTTAAAGAAATAAGTTAGTCCTATTAATCCATATATTTATAGTCTAATTTTAATAGATTTTAACTATATCAACATATTCTTAATCGATTTCACCTATTCGAAAAAATGCTCGATAATCACTATATATCGAATCTAGGAGGATTTATGGCATTTGAAAGTATAGAAGGAAAGAAGGTTCCAACAACGAATTTCAAGATTCACAAGGATGGGTCTTTATCAGAACAAACACATGAAGAAATATTCAGTGGCAAGAGAGTGGTTATATTTGCACTACCTGGGGCATACACTCCGACGTGCTCTTCAACTCACCTTCCACGCTATAATGAATTAGCGAAGGTGATTAAGAAGCAAGGAATTGATGATATTTACGTTCTTTCTGTGAATGATCCATTTGTCATGAGTGCATGGATTAAGGATCAAAATGCTGAACACTTAAAAACAATTGCTGACGGGAATGGTGAATTTAGCGCAGGCCTTGGACTTCTTGTGGATAAGACAAATCTTGGCTTTGGAAAGCGATCGTGGCGTTACTCAATGGTTGTTAAAGATGGCGTCGTCGAGAAGGCCTTCATTGAGCCAGAGAAACCAGGTGATCCGTTTGAAGTTAGTGATGCAGATACAATGCTTAAATATTTAAATGATAAGGCAACACCACCTAAATCGATAACTTTATTCACAAGACCAGGTTGTCCACACTGTGTGCGTGCAAAAGAGATTTTCAAAGAACGCGATGAAAGCTTCAACGAAATTGTTCTTGGCCGTGACACCAACAACTCTGCCCTTTTTGCGATTACTGGAAAAACGAAGGTTCCACAAATCTTCATCGATGGTCAGCACATTGGCGGGCGTGATGATCTGGAAAAGTTCTACGGTTTAGATTAAATATATAAGGCCTTCGGGCCTTTTGCATCAGATATCAAACTACTAAACATAGTACCTTTATAGCAAAAGACAAAAATGTTATATCCACATTCCCTACTGTTGTTTAAAATAATGTAGAGGTAATTATGGAACTATCACTCATTCAATATGTAATACTTTTTGTCCTTGTCGGTTTTGCGGGCTTTGTAGACTCAATCGCCGGAGGCGGAGGTCTTATCACTATTCCTACATATATTTCCCTTGGTGTCCCATCAGAGTTAATTCTTGGAACTAATAAATGTGTCTCAACAACTGGTGGGACCATGGCAATTTTTCGCTACCTAAAAAGTAAGTCAATAAACTTACACGTAATGGTCTACGGAGTGATCGCTGGAATCATCGGTTCTTATACAGGCGCATACTTCAGTAAGTTTCTCGACAACCAAAAAATGGTTTATCTACTGATCATTCTTGTACCAGTAATTTTATATTTAAACTATAAGAGATCAAAAATTAAACCTGATCAAGTGAATGACCTCACAAAGAAACAGATGATCGCACGCATTGCTCTCATTGGTCTTGTCATTGGTTGCTACGATGGATTCTTTGGCCCTGGAACGGGGACATTTCTCATTATTTCAATTTCAATTTTTCTTCATATGGAAATGGTAAAGGCATCTCCAAATGCAAGAATCATCAATTTCTCAAGTAATATCTCTGCATTTATCTATTTTATCTTTAAAGGTGCGATTGCATGGAAAATTGCATCGGTGGCCATTTTTGGTTCACTACTAGGTAATTACTTAGGCTCAGGCCACGTGATTAAGGGAAATACAAAAGTCGTGTCGATTATATTTAATCTGGTACTTATTGCTCTACTCTTAAAATCATTTTTTGATCTCTACCACTCTTAATCGAGTGACTTTGTGTAGTATGTTCTCAAGATCTCAAAAATTGTCATAAGAACGACACAAATAACCGGCCCGTAAAATATTCCGGCCATGCCAAAAGTCATCATTCCGGCAATGATATAAAAGAGCATTAGCATCGAATCGACCTTGATTTTTTTACCTATAAAAGCAGGTTTAAACCAATTTTCAACGAGCGTAGAAGTCACAATTGTTACAGCAACAAGAATTAGACCCGAAGCGATACTGCCTTTTAATAAAAGATAAATCGCAGCAGGGACTGTAATAAAAGAAATTCCAACGAGTGGAATAAATGCCAAGACAATCATCAGAGTCGTCCAAAGAAACATTGAACCAAACCCTAAAACCAGCATCGTAAGCCCGCCGATTAACCCCTGAATCACTCCCCCAAGTCCATTACAAATAAGAGTCACGTAATTCATCTGATTAAACTTAGAAAGAAGTAACTCTTCAACGTCACTAGGCAGAGGAGAAATTGCAAAAACGTACTCTTTAAGTTGAGTTCCACGAGAAAAGAAGGAATAGATCATCATAATGAGTAGTATTAATTGAAAAATAAAATTTAACCCACTTCCAAGCAGTCCATTAAGCCACTTAAAAATATGGCCAGTGACTCCTTGAACTTTGGATAGAATCATATTGATAATATCTTCCATCGTTACAGAGATACCAATCTTATCAAGCACAACAAGAAGGTGATCTGTTAAGTGTTTCTTAGAGAGAATATCGGCCTTAAAGTTAGAAATATTTTCAGGCGTCGAAATCATCTGGTAAAAAGTAATAAGTTCCTTACTGATTCCAATAAGTAGAAGTACGATTGGAACAACAATCACAAGACTGATAAAAAGAGTCGTCAAGATTGCAGCGTTATTTTCAGAGACTTTAGTTTTGGTTTTGATATAAACATGGAGAGGCCAAAATGTACTTGCGATAATCGCAGAGAACATAAAAACCCCAAAGATTGGAGAGAGAAGATAGACGTTAAGTCCGATAAGTAGAAATAAAACTAAGAAGAAATAGGTACTCTGTATTTTTGAATTATTCACTTATTCCACCTCATGCGGTCTTTTAGAAATTTTTCTCGCCTCATAGTCAAAGAAGACAATCCCAGTCTTAGCTCGGGCAATTTCTTTTCCTGTCGTCTCATTTGTAAAGAGATAGAAAAAGTCCATACCATATTCATTAAGATCATCTAGGTATAATTTTACCGTGAGTTCATCTCCAAGGAAACCCTCACCTTTATAAACAATCGCTGCATCCGCCTGAATAATACTCTTCCCAAAGTAATTTAGTTCACTAAATCCAAGCGACTTCAGATAACGAATACGTGCCTCCTGACAGAGTGTCAGGATAGCATCATTTCCCATGTGTCCACCATAATTGATAAAGTTAACTGTCAGGCTAACTTTTGTTTCAAAAACTGGATGACTTTCAGGAATTTGAAGCTTAATTCGGGCCACTAGTTATTTCCTCTGACAACTGAAGAGTCAAAATGATTTGATCTCATTCCAGCGTCAACCAAAATACCAGTTGCATTAATCCCGCTTGAGCGAGGGCTTAGAAGGAAAGTAACAGTATCCGCAACTTCTGCTGTCACCAAGGCCTTCTTTCTCATTGTAAGCTTTTCAGCAAAGATATAACTATCAATATAACCAGGTATGCCCGCAGAAGCAGATGTCTTAAGAGGTCCCGCGCAAACAGCATTCACACGATTATACTTTGTACTTTCATTTTCTGATAAGCTCTTTGCAAGATATGAAACTGTTGCATCAAGCATCGCCTTAATAGGTCCCATATAGCCATAACTCGTCGCTTTCGTATCAGAGATTGAAATCGTTACAATGCTTGCGTCTTCCATTAGAATTGGGATAAGAGCATTTGTAAGTTCAACTAGCGAGAAAGATGAAATTTGTGTTGCTTCACTAAAATCTTCCCATGATGTTGCATGAAATGGAACTGGACGAGTTAAGTTTGCAAAAGCAATCGAGTGTAAAATCCCAGAAAGCTTAACATTCTTCTCATTAAGTACTGTGCAAAGTTCTGTCATCGAGTTTTGATTTTTCACATCAAGAATATAAATATCAGAATCAGGAAAGAGTTTTTCGACTCTTTCTTTATGCTCATCACTTTGAACAGTGAAAATAATTTCTGCACCGGCTTCAAGAAGATTTTTTGCACTAAAGTAAGCGACACTCTTCTTATTGGAAACACCTGTTACAAGAAATGTCTTATTATCAATATTTAAAAAGTTCATTTTTATCCTATTAGCTCTTTAAGCTTGCGCAAGTAAACTCAATTGAAAGAACTGTCTTTCCAGAAACCTTTGTCTTTCCTTTAAAATAAAATGCATTATCAAGATTTTCAACAAGCTCAACTTCCATCACAAGTTCATCACCAGGCTTTACCATCGACTTGAATCTTGCATTAGAAACTTTTGTCACAACACCAAGCCCACCACCAGTAGCATTGGCCATTAAGCAGGCACCAGTTTGGAATAAGGCCTCTTGTAAAAGAACACCTGGCATAATTGGGTTTCCTGGAAAATGTCCTTTAAAGAAATCTTCACTTCCAAGAACTTGATATGAAGTTAGAATTTTTGTTTCGTGCCTTTCTATAATTTTATCAACAAAGAGAAATGGAGCTCTTTGTGGGATAAGATCTGTTACTACTTCAGACATTATAGACCACCAGTAATTTCTAGAGATGCGCCAGTGATATAGCTTGCTTCTTTAGAGGCAAGAAATAGTACTGCGTGTGCAACTTCAGCAACAGTTCCAAATCTCTTCATCGGAACTTGCTTCTTGTACTCTTTGACTTGATCTTCCGGAAGATCCGCGATGAGTTCAGTATCGATGAATCCCGGGCATACGTTATTAATTGTAATATTTCTCTTTCCTACTTCTTTAGAAATAGATTTTGACATTGCAATTTGACCCGCCTTCGATGCCGCGTAATTTGCCTGTCCCGGAAGACCAAGAGCTCCACCAACTGAACTCATATTAATAATTCTTCCATAACGATTTGATAGGAAGTGATTAACAGCTCTCTTTGTCATAAGAAAAGATCCTGTTAAGTTAACATCAAGAACACGGGTCCAGTCTTCATCTGGCATGACAGGAGAGAGATTATCTTTTCTAATTCCTGAATTATTAATGAGAATATCAATTTTTTCAAATTGACCTTGGATATCTGTCCAAAATGCATCGACTTCAACTGCATTTGAAACATCAAATCTTTTAAGTGTCAGTTTTTCTCCAAGAGCACCAAGCTCTTCTTTAAAAGCATTGGCCTTCTCATCATTTGAAGAATAAGTAGCAATTACACGTGCACCAGCATTTAAGAATGCCTCAGTGATTCCTCTACCAATTCCTCTAGTTCCACCAGTTACAATCGCAACTTGATTATCAAAATTAAACATGTAAATCCTCTTTAATTGTATTATTTGAATCGAGATATAAATTTAATTCGTGAGCTTGAATCACACCGTAATTTGCGGCCCCAAGCCAACCTGACATTATAATTCCAACAGAACCACTATGATATAGTCCTTCAATTTGGTTTGTGATTTCTTTTGAAACCTCAAGTCCTTCGAACTTAGTTCCAAAACTTGAGCCAAAGTGGTGGTGAGTATATTTTTCAACTGTTAATGGAGATGATGCTGTAACGTAATCAATCTTCTCTCTAATACCTGGTACGATTTTTTCAAAAGTCGAGATAGCATTTTCAATTAAGTACTTCTTGCGAGCATCATATTCTTCTTTAGTCAGATCTTTCCAGTCTTCGTAACGAGCATTAATACTTGATACGATAGCATACTTTTGTGGAAGCTCTGGTCTCATATCAGGGTAATATATTGAGAAAGTCTGACTCTCTGCCTTTGGAGAGAGAAGATCTTCGGTATTAAAATTCTTAGTATCAGAATAGAAGATAAGTTCACCAATATGAGGGATACTCTCACCTTCCTTAAGCCCCATAAAAACCTGGCAGCTTGAAGTATTAACTCTAACCTTCTGTGCTTTTTCAACAAAATTAGGAGAGAAGTTCTCTTTCCCACATAGTTTAAAAATAGTTCCATGAAGAGATGAGTTAGAGATTACCGAACGTGCACGAACAGCTGTTTCTCCAATTTGGACTCCTTGAGCTTTACCATTTTCAACAATGATCTTATCAACCATTGTTTGAAGCTTGATATCAACACCATTTTTTAAGAGCTCATCTCTCATCATTCCAATTAACTTATCCGTACCACCTCTAAAGATATAAGCACCTTTATTCATGAAGTTTGAAAAAACGATACCAAAAGTAATCGCTTCATCTTCAAGAGTCGATCCATTAGCGTAGGCCATCGGCTCTAGGAGGAAACGGATAACATCATTTCTATCTCCAAAGTAGCGTTCAAAAAGATCTTTGTTCTTTTGGGCACTATCATCGTAGAAATTCATTTCACGTAGTTCTTTAAAGAAACCTAGAACATAGTCTTTTTCTAAACCAAACTTCGTTACCAAGATATTGATATAATCTTCTTTCGTAAAATCTGTTTCAATATCAAACTGAGGATTAATAAATCTAATTTTTGGTACTCGCTCAATACAGTCAGCAATTTCCTTAGACCAGTAACGACGACAAGTCTTCACCATACCATATGGAAAACCATGAAGAGAAATATCAAAAATGTGTCTCTCTCCTTCACTTGCTGGTCTTCGAAACCAAGTCGCAAAGCCCCCCAGTTTATTGTGGGCCTCAAGAAGAAGAACACTTCTTCCATCCAGTGCAAGCTTATTTGCGGCCGTCATACCAGCTAAACCAGAGCCAATAACAACGACATCATAATCCTTTGTGATTTTATCATTCTTCTTCAATAACATTTACTTTCCTAACTCTAATTTAATGATACCTTCGAGAACTTCTCCCGAAGATAATTCTTTTAATATTGCATTAAAAACAATTTCTCCATTCTCACTTAAACCTGGTCTTCCGATGAAAGTGATGCCTCGAGAATTTGAAAGTTCATACTTTTTTTGATCAAGTGAAACTATCTCACCTTGCTTATAAATTGACGACCACGAATTTCCATCAAAGAAGAAAAGTGTCTTTTTCCCGTCGAAATCTTCACCACGAAGAAGAACCTGCCCCTTGTCATTAACAGACGGAGAGAATCTATCGAAGTTTTTGATTTCTTTACCTTCTGTTAACACAACTTTCATTCCATCATTATTAGACAAATAAAGAACAACCCCAGCATCTGTTTTTGCAAAGAAAGCAATTGTTCCATTTCTCGAAATTCCATACTGATTTTCAATCGAAATAATTTTCGAAGACGGCATTGCATCTCTATCAAGAGCTACAGGAGTAAACCTTCCCTTTGAGATTGAATAATTCCAAAGTTTATCGGGCTGTCCTTCTCCTAGTGCACCAGGTTCTCCATAACGAACTTTAAAGAGAATATTGTCTCCGGCAACATGATGACTAAAGAGGTACGAGACGCCATCTTGCTTATCTGCGATGATTTCTCTTGTTTCTTGTCCATCAATAACAATAAGTCTTTTTTGATTTGCTCTTTCGCCACGATCTTCGATAAGACGAAGTATATATTGACCATTTTCGTTTACAGAAACACCTGACATCGCAAAAGTTTCTCTCTTTAGCTCCATGATTTCTGTTTTTTCTTTAGTAGCCGTATTAAAACCGAAACTACCTTGACTTGATCCACCATCATGTGTCCCAAATGCAAGAAGTCCATTATTAGAAAGAGAAACGTCTGAAGCAAAAACTCCACCAGTAAGAACTGTCTGAAACTCAGCTTGATCAGCACCGGCCTTCATAAAAAAGATTGCACTATCAACACCAGCATCTCCAGCGGCCATAACGTTAAATGCAATATCTCCATTTGAGTTAATTGCCGGAGAGACATTTGTAAGAAAACTAACGGCCGGTAACATATGACCATTAGTCCCTGTCGCGACAATTAATTTCGGCGTTAGCGCCATTGTAGAAAATGAAAATAAAGCTGTAATTAATCCTATAACTCTTTGCATAATAAACCTGCCATTTTTTTGTGAATATAGTACCCAAAGGGCAATCATGAGTCACGATTTATAGGTTAATTTTTATCAAAAACAGCAATGGCCCATGGCGACATCAAGGATAAAAGCTATAATTACTTTTAAAGAAGGTGTAGAATACGCGACATGACAATATTATGCTCACTAAAAAACATCAATGTCGCTTTCGGACAGAAAGTAATCTTCAATAATGCCTCATTTCAAATCGAACATGGGGATAAGATCGGTCTTATCGGACTCAACGGGATGGGGAAATCAACTCTGTTTAAAATCCTATGTGAAAGACTGATTCCAGATACTAGTACTCCCCCATTTGTCTTTGATAAGGCGACGGCCAAGCAAGGGGCGAAAATGGAGTATAGTGTATTTCTGGTACCACAGAAATTTGAAGTTCCACCTCCATCACTTGGACTTAATAAGGTTAGTGATTATTATCTCTTCTACTATCCAGAGATCAGAGAAAATCTCAAACTTCTAAATGAACTTGATGAAAAACTTGCGCTTAACCACGAAGATGAAGCTATTATAAATAAGCACCATCAAATTACAGAAAGGCTTGATCACCTCGACTATTATGGAATCAGTGATAAGTACCACTCATATCTTAAGTCATTTGATCTGCAGAATATGGATTCAGACGTCAATGACCTCTCTGGTGGAGAGCAGAGAAAAGTACTTCTGGCCTTAGGACTTACCTCGCAGGCAAACTTGATTCTTTGGGATGAGCCAACGAACCACCTTGATTTTGAAACAATTAATCTTTTTGAAGATGAAATTACAAAATCAAATACATCACATATTATCATCTCCCACGATAGATACTTACTTTCAAAAGTTACAAATAAAATTTTTCATATTTCTCGCGCACAAATTCTCTCTTACACAGGAACCTATGCTGACTATATGGAACATGTTGCAAGTGAAGAGAATGCAAGAAAGCAAATGTTATCAAAACTAAAAAATTCTCTAACGAGAGAGCTTGCGTGGATGAGGCAAGGGATTAAGGCACGTGGGACACGAAGTAAAAAGCGTGTTGAAAATTATCACGATCTGGCCTCGAAAGTATCAACTTTAAAAAGTGATGCTAAGAAGTCGATGGAAATTTTAATTAACAAATCTGGACGAAAAACAAAGAAGCTTACAGAATTCATTGATGTTAGCTTTAGCTACGACAAAAAACCGATATTTAAAAATTTAAACTTCTCTCTCTACAAAGATGATAAGATTGGTGTTCTTGGAACTAATGGAGTTGGAAAATCGACTTTAATGAAGATCATCTCAAAGCAATTAGAGCCAAGCCTTGGTAAGATTAAATACGCTGATGATTTAAAGATTTGCTACTTCTCACAACTTAGAGATGAGCTCCCACTTAATAAGTCTCCTTTCGAACTATTAGGAGATGGAGAAGATTTTATTCACTTTAAAAGTGGTCGATCTATTCATGTCGCGACTTACTTTCAAAATTATCTTTTCAATCAAGGTGAGCTTCACCGTCCACTTTCTAGTTTCTCTGGTGGTGAGCTAAATAGACTTCAACTAGCGCTAAATCTTAAAAACGAAGCGGACGTTTGGATTTTTGATGAGCCTACTAACGACCTTGATATTGAATCGATTGAAATTCTAGAAGACAAGCTAAGTAAATTTGATGGAACTGTAATTATTATTTCACACGATAGAACATTCCTAGAAAACGTTACGAACAAAATTTGGCATATTGAAAATCATGAGATCGAATTTTTTGAAGTTGGGTATTCACAAGTTGCGCCATACCTCGAGGCCTGTCAGATTGAAAAAGATTTACTGGCCAAAGAAGAAAAAGAAAGACCTTCGTCTAAACAAGTAGTAATTGAGATTAAGAAACTTGATCAACAGGAAAAAATGCGACTTGATAAACTTCCACAAATCATTGAGGAGCAGGAAGCATCAATAGCCCAAATTGAAGAACTTCTATCACGATTTGATTATTCGACAATGGATGCAGAAAAGAGTGAGATTGTTGGTAAACTAACCTCTAAAAAAGATAAGCTCGAAGAAGAACTACTCGGTCTTTACGAAGAAGTTGAAAGCCTAGAAAGTCGTTTATAAAACGACTATGGCTTCTCTTTGCGGATCATGGCCATCGCAACCTTAACTCCATCAACAGCAGCGGATGTGATTCCTCCGGCATAGCCAGCTCCTTCTCCACATGGATATAACCCCTTATGTGAATCAGACTCGAAAGTCACGCGATTTCGTAAAATCGTTACGGGCGCTGAGGTACGAGTTTCTGGTGCCATGAGAATTGAATCATTAGAAACAAAGCCAGGCATTTTTTTGTCAAAGTTTTGAAGACCTTCATAGAGACCTTGTTGAATAAACTCTGGAAGAATTTTTCTAAGATCGTATTTAAAAATACCTGATGGACATGAAGTTTTTGGCAAATCGGACTTTACTGAATTATCAAGAAAATCAGTTAAAGTTTGTGTTGGAATTTCTCTACCAGTTGCACATTCTTTTGATGCGAGAAATGCTTTCTTTTCAATTTCTCGTTGAAAATAATGACCAGCAAGAACATCATCGATAGGGTAATCTTCACCGGCCCTAACTGTCACAACAAGAGCAGAGTTAGACCAACGAGAATTTCGTGCGTAGTTACTCATTCCATTAACAACAATTCCATCCGCTTCAGTACCAGAAGATAGAACATAACCACCAGGACACATACAAAAACTATATGTTCCCTTGTCGTTATTTTTATTATGATAAGTTAATTTATATCTAGCAGCTCCAAGGTCGCAGGCTGCAAACTTTCCATACTGAAGATAATCAATATGCTGACGAGAGTGTTCAACACGAACACCAACCGCAAAGTCCTTAGCCTTCATTGCTACTTTATTTTCTTTTAGGTGAAAATAAACTTCTTTTGCAGAATGGCCAGTGGCAAGAACTACATTATTTGATTCTAGTTGTTTTCCATTACTAAGGATGACACCTTGAACACTATTATTATCCGAAGCGTATACAAGTTTATCAACACGCGTGTTGTAAATAATCTCACACCCATTTGCCATAAGATAATCAGTGATTTTATTAATTAGTGCACGAATTTTATTTGAACCCAAGTGAGGATTAGATGTGTACGCCGTTTCAGGAGGGGCCCCAAAATCAACGAGGCGATTCATGACGTATTCAACATATGGTGACTTAATACGAGAGATTAGTTTTCCATCACTGAATAGTCCGGCACCGCCTTCACCGTAACAAACATTATTTTCTTCATCGAACTCACCATAGCGCCAAAATTTTGCAATATGCTTCATTCTATTGTGAGCTCGATCTCCTCTTTCAATTAAAATTGAAGGGATACCGTACTCAACGAGACGAAGAGCACAGAACAGCCCGGCAGGACCAGCTCCAATAATGATTGGTTTTTGATTAAACTCACCAAGTTTTTTAAACTCTTCTTTGAAAGTCTTAAACTCTTCACCAGGATAAACAAGCTCAATTGTATAATTGTAAATTGGTTTTTTCCCACGATTTGCATTTCGAGCATCAAGGGCCTCCGAATAAATACGGTAGTCCTCGAAACCAGGATATGTTTTATTTAAATAAAAATCGAGATCTTGATCGAAATCAAGTTGGAATTGCACTAATTTACTCATGGGTATAAAATACTAGAAATCCAACATTCTTTCTACAGGGAATGCAATAAATATATAATTTAAGGACAATTTATGGCCCAAATTACTCAGATAATCATTGGTGACGAGCTACTAAGTGGAAAAATTCAAGATCTTAATCTTAAGTGGCTTGCGACAACACTACTTCCAACAAAGCATAAACTCGTTGCAACAAGAATTATTGGAGATAACGAGGAGCAAATTAAGGCGGTCTTAACGGAAGCTTCAAAAGAAAGTGACGCCATTATCATTACAGGGGGTTTAGGCCCTACAAAAGATGATAAAACAAAGAAGGTTCTAGGCGACTGGATTGGTGGCCAAATGAAAGAAAATAACCAGGCGATGGAACTTGCTAAGACCCATTATGCGCGATGGGATCGTGAGTGGACGAAAGAGCTAAATAGTTATCATCTTATTCCAGAAGGTATTACTCCCCTCTATAATCCTATTGGTTTTGCACCAGGGCTGATGCTAACAAAAGACAATACTTATATTTTCGCAGCTCCTGGTGTACCAAGAGAATTTCAAGGAATGCTAACAGATGTTATTCTCCCTATTATCGACAAGGAAATCGGAGGGGAAGCCGAGGAGCTTGAGCTTTTTAATATAAGAACATATGGAATTCCTGAAGAAGTTATTTTTGGAAAATTATGTCCAACATTATGGGATGATCTTGAAGTCTTTGGAAGCGTGAGTTCTCTTCCTGGAATTAATGGTGTTGATATAACGATTCGTCTCTTAAAAGATAATCAAGTCGAAGAAAAGAAAAATAAGATTAAAAAAATTGTCTATGCAACAGATCTTGCTCCAAATATCTGGCACATTGGTTTAGAGAGCCTCCAGGAAGTAGTTGTGATGAAAGCAAAAGAGAAAGGTATAACATTTTCTTTCGCTGAAAGTTGCACAGGAGGACTTGTAAGCTCTTTAATCACAGATATCTCTGGAAGCTCAACTCCGTTTCTTGGCTCTATTATAAGTTATTCTAACGATGTAAAAATCAAACAACTTGGCGTAAAAGAAGAGACTCTTAAAAGTTTTGGTGCCGTTAGTAAAGAGACAGCCCTTGAAATGGCCATTGGTGCTAGAGAGCGTATAAATTCTCACATTGGAATTTCTCTTACAGGTATTGCTGGACCACTCGGCGGAAGTAAAGAGAAGCCAGTTGGAACAGTTGCGATTGGCCATTCAACTAGCAAAGAGTCATGTAGTGAAGTTTATAACTTCCACGGTGATAGAATAAAACTGAAAGAAAGATTTGCAGCTAAAGCACTCTCGATACTACTTGATCAAATTAACAAATTCTAAGAAATATCAACAATACAAGAAAGTGTTGATTCAACTTTGAGCTCTTCACTAAATGGGATAATAGAAGTTTTATAAAGCCCGTTTAGTTGAGTCTCAATAACCTGCTCACCATATTTACTATATGTACGTTTTGCAATTTTTTTCTGTGTAATATTCTTTGAATTAACATTTAAATCAAGATTGGAAATATCAACACTCACATCAACTTGAAAGTTAACACCTTTCACTGGAAGACGTGCAGTCATTTTATTATCGGCTACACGAATAATTCTTCCGTCTGCAATAACAAGATTTCCAGATTCGTTGAATATCTTCGTTTTCAAGTTACAAGTATTGGCCATCGTCACAGTGGAAAGAGCAACAAGTGACATAATTTTTAAAGTTCTCATGACTACAATATAGCCAATCTAAAAAAATAGTGGTTCAATTTGTAAAAAAGATATGATCAAGATGAAAGTGTCTAAATAATATTCAATGACGGAGATGGAAATGATTTCTAAATACCTAATATCATTATTCATAATTACAAGTACAATGGCAATCGAATGTGTCAGTGAAACAAGAGAATATGTTGATTCTAATGAAGTTCGTGTAAATCGGGAAATTCTAGATGTTATCTTTAAAACGCCCCAAACAACAAAACTTTCAGCTGATAATGCAAACTCAAGTTTTAATGTAACAATAGAAAAAGAAAAAATCACTTCTATCATCTCACTAGGACCTGACTACACAATTGGAACCCTTGTGACAGGTGAATTTGATAACCAAGGAAAGTTCAAACACACATTAGTTGGACCAACTTATACTTCTATCCTTACGTGTATTGAATAAATCCTGAATATTTTTCATTTAACATGAAAAACAAATGAGTACGTTATATATTGGCCTCAAATAAAACAATGAGGTCTATGTATGAAACTACTTATCAGTCTAGTATCACTTCTTTCTATGTTTTCAGCATCTGCAGCATGTATACAAGGTAATATCACAATTGGTGTAAACTTATCACAAGAAACCCTAGCTGCTGCATATGAAAATGGAGAAACGACATTCAATGGAGACACAGATCATCTCTATACAATATTAAATGGAGAGAAAACGGTTTATGATATTGGAACTGTTGAAGACGACAATGCTGGAAACTTTTTAGTCAAAGGAATTTCCTCAGAATTTGCAACTTATTTCGAAGTCTATCATGATCACGAGACATGGCACTATGGACTTGAGGGATACTTTACAACTACAGATAATAAAATAATTGATCTAAGAGATTTTAAAAACTGTGATTACAATTCTCTATTTGAATAAAAGAAGGGGCCCAAGAACTTGGGCCCCTAGACTTTGTGTAGGTTGTTGATTTACAGGCCTAAATAGACCCATACTGTTTATGCTGCATTTTTAGATTCTTCTTTTTCAATTATTAATTTTTCAATCATCTGGCCGGCTCCCTTCAAACGAGTAGCGAGCAATCTTGAAAGATTCAAAATTAACAATGAAAATATTTTAGGATTTGTCTTATAGAGACTGAATATCTCATGATAACGTACAACCAAAATATCAGTATAATTATCACTTATAACATCGGCGTATCGAATATTCTCTTTCAATAAAACCATCTCACCAAAGAGATCTCCCTTTCTAAGTGTCGCTACCTTGTGACCATCCTTTTGAACATAAGCACTACCTGCGAGAATGAGAAAGATCTCATCCCCATGGTCACCACTTCTAAAAATGTAATCATCTGGCTTTAATGTTATCACTGAGCATTTTTCACAAATAGTCATGATCTCTTCATCATATAGCTCTTGAAACAACGGACAACCTTTTACTATATTTAAAACGCTCATAATAACTCCAATTAAGCTGCTTCTTTATCATTTACCTTTTCATCTTTCTTCTCAATTCTATCAAGTCTTCCAAGTATATCTTTTAAAACGATAAGCATTTGAGGAAATACGTCCTTATCTTTCTTACTATCATTTTGAATGTGATACCAAAGAATCTGTAAACTTGTTTCAACTTTTTTAAACGTTCTAAATCTCATATCTTGGATCGGGAAGAACGTATTAAGAAAAGTAAGAATCAAGTTGAATAAAATCCCTACAATCGAAGTCTTCATGGAAAAGGCAACATTAATAACGAATCTTGTTAAGTTCTCACTAGACCCCTCGAGGTTTTTAAAGTCGATATTCGCAATTTCAGGAAGGGCCATCGCAATACCAATAAACGTCCCAAAAACCCCAAAAACAATAAACAATGAAGGTAGAATATCAATTGTTCTTGAAATACCTTCAATTGGAATATGACCATAGAGCTGAGTCCAATTCTTGTCCTCATTCATAATACGATCGGTAAGCTCATCAAAATCAGGAGGAACTTGTACATTAAAAATTGCAGATTCAGCCTGAATTGATGCAATCAAACCATGTTTCGATCCGACATAATCACCAAGTGACAAACGAGCATCATCTTCATCTTCCGCTTCTCTTCCTGTGATATTCTTATTATGCGAAAAACGAAGCGAGTTAGTAGGAAGTTTTTCGTTTACACGACCAAGGATATTTGAAAGATAGCTTTCAACATCATCAACTTTAACACCTTTTCCTTTGTCCTCACTCACACAAGTATCAAGCTCTCGTGTAAATCTTGAGTAATAGGCCTCATCATCCTTACTATGCTTATAAGCAGCATATCTAAAGACGAGGGCACCAGTTAATAAACAAAACATAAACTCAATTAGATAATTCCCAAAAAAGGAGAGAACTAGTTCGACCATAAATCATCCTTTGGTAAGTTTAATATTTTTTCAATTGTCTTAGGATCATCTTTTAATGAAAAGCTAAGCTCAACTCTTTGTGATAATGAGCAACTAAACTCACCACACTTTAAATCTGGATTTTCAAATGGGATATAATCAGCTGAAGCAGGTGATCTATCCGCAAGTAGAATCCCTTGTGGTTCAATTAAGTCATCTACATACTTCTCACGTTTAACAGAAAGTGGAACTGGTCTTGTAAACCCGTACCCAATACTTTTAGTAACGTTTCTCATGTGTAATTTATGTGGAAACTTAAGTCTCTCCCCATAAATATAATTAGTAATTGAAAGCGCTCTTCTAGAAGATAAATTCAAGTTATAGTTATACGCATTTGGCTCACTATTAAATGGATCAACTGCACCATTTAAATAGTTTGGCGAAGCGTGACCTTCAACGTTGAAACTTTGAATCTTCTCTTTAATTTCTCCATCAGAGAAAAGTACATCGGAGTACACAGGGATAATTTGCGCGAGTTTATCCTTAGCAAATTTTGAAAGTCTCGCAGAGTTAGTTTCAAACAGAAGGTTCTTATCCATTAACAGCGTAACGTTACCTGTTTTTGGGTCTACCTTCGCATCAATATTATTCTCTCTAAACTTTCTCGCTAAATTCTTAGCAATATTTGCACGCAAATTCTTTTTCTCATTTTCAATCTTGTTTGCAACATCACGTAACTGGTTCAAAAACTTATCTTTTGTCGCAATAACTTTATCCTTCTTATCTTCACATTGTGACAGTGCCTTTGCTTTTGTTCCGATACCATTTTCAAGGTCATTGATTTTTCCAAGCAGACCATCTTTCTCATTACCACACTGAGCGATAACACTATTTAACTTATCAAGGTTGTTATTTAAGCTAGCAATTGAACGACCTTTATTAGAAAGTTTGTCCTTAAGATCTTTATTTTCACTACCCATAGTAGCAAGTTGCCCTTTGAGACCATTTAAGTCATTTCCAAGACTCGCAACTTTTGCTTTTAATCCACTATTGTCATTTTCAAATTTAGCAAGTTGATCTTTAAGTCCATTATTCTCATTACCCAGCCCAGCTAACTGACCATTAAGTTTACCAATCTTATCTTTAAGACCACCAAGTTCGCCGGCCATCTTTCCAAGTTTTCCTTTAAGGCCATCGTTTTCACCTTTAAGTGCACCCATCTCTCCGGCCATCTTTCCAAG